>NZ_JBHVFF010000076.1:0-29345 GCF_042801895.1 Streptomyces sp. NPDC057543
GAGCTGTTCACCCCGGCCGGCTGAGCATGGCCGAGCCCCGCGGCGACCGGGGGCGAACCGGTCACCGCCGGGCAGTCGGGGGAGGGGCCGGCCGGCTCCGAGGCCCTGCCGGACACCCCGGTCACCGATGGAGCCGGGCGTCTCACTCAGCTTGGTGTCGGCGGCGAAACCGTAGTCGGTGACGTAGTCGCCCCCGATGCCCTTCTCCAGGTTCCTGGCGTGCCACATCGGGTTGGAACCGGCGGGCGCCTCCTTGCCGTTGGCGTCCAGGTCGTGCCGGAGGTTGTCGTTGCCGACGGCGCCGTCACCGCACTTGGTCAGCCCCGCGCCGGCCGGGCAGTCGGTGGTGGCGGCCCTGCCCCACAGCCCGTCCGTGCCGCCTCGCGCGTGTGAGCCACTCCACAGGCGCTCGCCCATATGGCCCATCGGCGGGCATGGCACACTGATCGTGTACCAGCAGCAGCGCACTCCGGGGTCGGTGTAATTCCGAACCGGCGGTTATAGTCCGCGACCCGTCCGCATCCAGCGGCCGGTTGACCAGGTGGGATTCCTGGACCGACGGTTAAAGTCCGGATGGGAGGCAGTGCGCGGCGGGCCGTTTCACGGGTACGCCGCCGTCGGCGGATGGTTTTCGGGCAACCGATCCCATCCGTTCGTTCCGGTTTTCGGCGTTCCCCTGTTGCGTTCCCGCTTCATCTGTCGTCGTCGACAGGCCCCGGAGTCCGTGCCCGAAGAGGCAGGAGGACCCGGTGGACACCGCAGCCGACATCACCGCCATGCGCCGAGCGATCGTGCTCGCCGCCCGCGGTCTCGGCTCCACCAGCCCCAACCCCGTCGTCGGCTGCGTCATCCTCGACGCCGCGGGCCAACCGGCCGGCGAGGGCTTCCACCGGCGCGCCGGCGGGCCGCACGCCGAGATCCACGCCCTGCGTGCCGCGGGCGGCCGTGCCCGTGGCGGCACCGCCTACGTCACCCTCGAACCCTGTAACCACACCGGCCGCACCGGCCCCTGCGCCCAGGCCCTCATCGAGGCCGGTGTCGCCCGGGTCGTCTACGCCGTCGGTGACCCGAACCCGCAGGCCACCGGCGGTGCGGACACCCTGCGCGCGGCCGGGATCAAGGCCGAGCAGGGGCTCCTCGCGGACGAGGCCGAGGCGGGCAACGCGGCCTGGCTGACCTCGGTGCGCCTGGGCCGCCCGTACGTCCTGTGGAAGTACGCGGCGACCCTCGACGGCCGGATCGCGGCCGCCGACGCCACCAGCCGCTGGATCACCTCGCCCGAGTCCCGCGCCGATGTCCACCGGCTGCGCGCCGAGGCCGACGCCGTCGTGGTCGGCTCCGGCACCGCCCGTACCGACGACCCGCAGCTCGGCGTACGGGGCGTGGACGGCGCCGTACAGCCCCTGCGGGTGGTCGTGGACACCGGCGCCACCGCCGTACACCCCGGCGCCCGCGTCCTCGACGACACCGCGCCCACCCTGATCGCCGTCGCCGATGACGCCGACGCCCGCCGGCTCCCCGAAGAGGCCGTGCTGCGGCTGCCGCGCGCCGCCACCGGCCCCGGCCTGGACATCCCCGCCCTGCTCAGCGCCCTGTACGGGCGGGGCGTCCGCTCCGTACTCCTCGAAGGCGGCCCGACCCTGGCCGGGGCCTTCGTCGCCGCGGGAACGGTCGACAAGGTCGTTGGCTACCTCGCTCCCGTGCTTCTCGGTGCGGGCCCCGCGGCCCTCGCCGACGCCGGAATCTCCACCATCGCCGAGGCGTTGCGCCTCGATGTCACCGAGACCGTCCGTATCGGCCCCGATCTGCGCATCACCGCCGTACCCGGCCCCGCCCGGAAGGGAAACTGAGTGTTCACCGGAATTGTCGAAGAACTGGGTGAAGTCACCGCCGTCGAGAAGCTCGGCGACGCCTCCCGCTTCCGCTTGCGCGGTCCCGTCGTCACCGAAGGCGCGAAGCACGGCGACTCCATCGCCGTCAACGGCGTCTGCCTCACCGTCGTCGACCTGGGCGAGGGCGAGTTCACCGCCGACGTGATGGCCGAGACCCTGAACCGGTCCAGCCTCGGCGCCCTGGAGACCGGCTCCCGGGTCAACCTGGAACGCCCCATGGCGCTCGGCGGCAGGCTCGGCGGCCACATCGTCCAGGGCCATGTCGACGGCACCGGCCGCATCGTCGAGCGCAAGATCTCCGAGAACTGGGAGATCGTGAAGATCTCCCTCCCGGCGGACCTCACCCGCTACGTGGTGGAGAAGGGCTCGATCACCGTCGACGGCGTCAGCCTGACCGTCGTGGACGCCGGACCCGACTACTTCACCATCAGCCTCATCCCCACCACTCTCGCCCTGACCACGCTCGGCATCAAGGAGCCCGGCGATCCGGTCAACCTGGAGGTGGACGTCATCGCGAAGTACGTCGAGCGGCTGCTCGGCGACGCCGCCCGGGACCCCGAGGAGCCGGTGAAGTGACGGCGCTGAACTGGCTGAACTCGGAGGCGTTCACCGTCTTCGGGCAGCACATCATCTGGTCCGACATGATCGGCAACACTGTCGGTCTGATCGCGCTGACCCTGGGCTGGCTCCGCTCGATCTGGACCTGGCCCGCCCAGCTGCTGTCCGGCGTCGTCCTGGTCGCCGCCAACGTCTCCGTGCACCAGGCGGGCAGCGTCGGCAAGCAGCTCGTCGTCATCGCCGTGGCCGTCTGGGGCTGGCAGCAGTGGACCCGGGGCAGGCAGCAGGCCCAGGACGGCTCCATCGCCGTACGGTTCGCCACCTGGCGCGAGCGCGGCTACCTTCTCGGCGGCGCCGCACTCGGCACCCTCGCGGTCGGCGGCCTGTTCACCGCGTTCCCCTCGCTCTCCTGGAGCCCGTGGGCGGACGCGTACATATTCGCCGGGACACTCGTCGCGATGCTCGCCCAGGCCCGCGGCATGGTCGAGTTCTGGTTCGCCTGGCTGCTGGTCGATCTGGTCGGCGTACCCCTGAACTTCCACAGCGGCCTCGCCTTCTCCGGTCTCATCTACGTCGTGTACGGCGCCCTCGTCCTGTGGGGCATGCGCGACTGGTGGCTGCGTTCGCGGACACCCGCTCTGGAAGGAGCCACGGCATGACTGCCCAGCCCACCTGGTTGCACCGGGAACACGAGAGCGTCGTCGAGGACCTCACGCTCGACCCCGTGGAGCAGGCGATCCGCGACATCGCCGCCGGACGGCCCGTCGTGGTCGTCGACGACGAGGACCGGGAGAACGAGGGCGACCTCGTCATCGCGGCCGAGAAGGCCACCCCCGAGATCGTCGCGTTCATGATGAGCGAGTGCCGCGGCCTGATCTGCGCGCCCATGGAGAACGACGAGCTGGAACGGCTCGAACTGCCGCAGATGGTCGCCCACAACACCGAGTCGATGCGTACGGCGTTCACCGTCTCCGTCGACGCCTCGGCGGCGCACGGCGTGACCACCGGCATCTCCGCCGCCGACCGGGCCGCCACGCTCCGGCTGCTGGCGGGCGGGGAGGCGGGCCCCGGCGACTTCGTACGGCCCGGCCACATCTTCCCGCTCCGCGCCCGCTCCGGCGGTGTGCTGGTCCGCAACGGCCACACCGAGGCCGCCGTCGACCTCGCCCGGCTCGCCGGACTGCGGCCCGCCGGGGCGATCGTCGAGATCGCCGGCGAGGACGGCGTGATGCTGCGGCTGCCGCAGCTCGTCCCGTTCGCCCGCAAGCACGGCCTCACGATCATCTCCATCGAGGACCTGATCGCCTACCGCCGCTCCTCGGAGCCGACCGTCCGCCGCGAGGCCGAGGTACGGCTGCCGACGAGCTTCGGCGCGTTCACGGCGTACGGCTACCGCTCCACGGCCGACGGCGTCGAGCATGTCGCGCTCGTCCACGGCGACATCGGCACCGGCGACGACATCCTGGTGCGGATCCACTCCGAGTGCCTGACCGGCGACATCTTCCAGTCGCAGCGCTGCGACTGCGGGCCCCAGCTCCAGGCCTCCATGCGCCGGATCACCGAGGAGGGCCGCGGCGTCGTCGTCTATCTGCGCGGCCACGAGGGCCGGGGCATCGGTCTGCTGTCGAAGCTGCGCGCCTACGAACTCCAGGAGCGCGGCATCGACACCCTCGACGCCAACCTGGAGCTCGGCCTGCCCGCCGACGCCCGGGACTACGCGGCCGGCGCCCAGATCCTCAAGGACCTCGGCATCCGCAGCCTGCGGCTGATGACCAACAACCCCGACAAGACGGCCGCGGTCCTGCGGCACGGTCTGGCCGTCACCGGCCGCGAGCCGATGCCCGTCAAGGCAGGCGAACACAATCTGCGCTACCTGCGCACCAAGCGCGACCGCATGGGGCACGACCTGCCCTGGCTCGACGCCGCCACGGCGTCGACCTGCGGCAACCAGTGAACGATCACGGAAACGAGCGGTAGGAGAACCATGAGCGGCAAGGGCGCACCCGAACTGTCCGTACGCAACTGCGGTGACCTGCGCGTGGCGGTCGTCGCCGCGCAGTGGCACGAGAAGATCATGGACGGACTCGTCGACGGCGCCCTGCGCGCCCTGCACGAGCTGGGCATCGACGAGCCGACCCTGCTCCGGGTGCCCGGCAGCTTCGAGCTCCCGGTCGTCGCCAAGGTCCTTGCTGGCCGCGGCTACGACGCGATCGTCGCCCTCGGCGTGATCATCCGCGGCGGCACCCCGCACTTCGAGTACGTGTCCCACGGCGTCACCAACGGCCTCACCCAGGTCGCCGTCGACACCGGAGTCCCGGTCGGCTTCGGCGTACTCACCTGTGACACCGAGGAGCAGGCCCTCGACCGGGCAGGACTGGAAGGCTCCAACGAGGACAAGGGGCACGAAGCGGTCACCGCGGCCGTCGCCACCGCCGCGACGCTGCGCACCGTCAGCGAGCCCTGGCGCTGATCGGAGGCCCCGGACCCCGTACTCTAAGGACCATCATGGCGAACAAAACCTTCGAAGAGCTCTTCGCCGAGCTGCAGCTCAAGGCCGCCGACGGCGATCCCTCCACCTCCCGCACCGCCGAGCTGGTGGACAAGGGGGTCCATGCCATCGGCAAGAAGGTCGTCGAGGAGGCCGCCGAAGTCTGGATGGCCGCCGAGCACGAGAGCAAGGACGCCGCCGCCGAGGAGATCTCCCAGCTGCTGTACCACGTCCAGGTGATGATGGTCGCCCGCGGAATCTCCCTCGACGACGTCTACGCCCACCTCTGAGCACGACCTCCGCACCACACACATCCGCACACCGCACCGGACTCCCTCCTCACATAAGGAAACCTGACCTCATGCTGCGCATCGCCGTTCCCAACAAGGGTTCACTCTCCGGGCCTGCGATGGCGATGCTCCATGAGGCCGGCTACCAACAGCGCAAGGAGTCCAAGGAGCTCGTCCTCGTCGACCCCGAGAACGAGGTCGAGTTCTTCTACCTGCGGCCCCGCGACATCGCGATCTACGTCAGCTCCGGCCGCCTCGACATCGGCATCACCGGCCGCGACCTGCTGCTGGACTCCGGCGCCGACGCCGAGGAGATCCTCCGGCTCGGCTTCGCCCGCTCCACCTTCCGCTACGCCACCAAGCCCGGCACGGCCCAGGGCCCGCAGGACTTCGACGGCAAGACGATCGCCACCTCCTACGAGGGCATCGTCGCCAAGCACCTCGCCGACCTCGGCGTCAACGCCTCCGTCGTCCACCTCGACGGCGCGGTCGAGACCGCCATCGAGCTCGGGGTCGCCCAGATCATCGCCGACGTCGTGGAGACCGGCACCAGCCTGCGCAATGCCGGACTCGAAGTCATCGGCGAGCCGATCATGACGTCGGAAGCCGTCGTCATCCGCCGCACCGGCGCACCGGACGACGACCCCAAGGTGCAGCAGTTCCTCCGCCGCCTCCAGGGCGTCCTGGTCGCCCGCTCCTACGTGATGATGGACTACGACTGCCGCGTCGAGCACCTGGAGCGCGCGGTCGCCCTCACTCCGGGCCTGGAGTCGCCGACCATCTCCCCGCTGCACCACGAGGGCTGGGTCGCCGTCCGCTCCATGGTCGCCGCCCGGGAGGCCCAGCGGATCATGGACGATCTGTACGACCTCGGCGCGCGCGCCATCCTCACCACCGCCATCCACGCCTGCCGCCTCTGACGGCCGCGCGACCACCCGGAAGACAGAAGAACACCATGTCCGCCCCCGCGCCCCGGTCCGAACTCCCCACTCTCCCGATCACGTTCCGGCCGACCCGAACCCGGGTGGTCCTGCTGACCGTGGGGGCGGCCATGTTCGTCGTCATCACCGTCATCGCCCTGACCCTGGAACAGCTGAGCGCGGGGGAGCGGTCCAGCTTCGTCTTCACCGCGCTGCTGTTCTTCGGCGTGCTCGCGCTGCTCAGCCGCCCGAAGATCGTTGCGAACGAGGACGGGGTGACCGTGGTCAATCTCACCCGGACGCGCCAACTGTCCTGGGCGGAGATTCTCCGCGTCAACCTGCGTGTCGGCGACCCCTGGGTCTTCCTCGACCTGAGCGACGGGACCAGCATGCCCGCCCTCGGCATCCAGCCGGGAATCGCCAAGCAGCAGGCCATCCGCGACGCCCGTGCGCTCCGTGCCCTCGCCGAGAACCACGGCACCGGTACGGACAACGGCTGAGCCCCCTGCCGCGTACGGCCTCTTCTTGATTACTCTGGAGGGCGGCGGCGCCCTGTGCGTGCCCCGCCCCGCACGAGAGGTCCACGAGACCGGCGGGGCTTTCCTGCGACCCAAGGAGTGACTCCTTCCAGCAATGGACGGATCGTCCGGTAGTACCTGCGCCGCCCCCTCCCCGGAGGCGGCGGCATGACCATCCCCCTGCTGCTTCTGAGCGCGGCATTCCTTCTCATCCTCGCCAACGGATTCTTCGTGGCAGCCGAGTTCGGGCTCGTCACGGTCGAGCGGCCGGACGCCGAGCGCGCCGCCGCCGAGGGCGACCGGCGGGCCCGGACCGTCGTCGAAGCCCTGCGTGAACTCTCCTTCCAGCTCTCCGGCACCCAGCTGGGGATCACCATCACCTCACTGGTCGTCGGCATGCTCGCCGAACCGGCACTCGCCCAGCTGCTGGACGGCCCCCTCACCCTGACCGGGCTGCCCGACGGCGCCGTCCCCGGCATCAGCGTGGTCATCGGAATGATGGTGGCCTCCGCCGTCCAGATGGTCATCGGCGAACTCGTGCCCAAGAACTGGGCTGTCTCCCGGCCGCTCCAGGTCGCTCGCTTCGTCGCCGGCCCCCAGCACCGTTTCTCCGCCGCTCTCCGGCCGGTGATCAGCCTGCTGAACACCGTCGCCAACCGGCTGGTACGGCTGCTCGGCGTCGAACCCACCGACGAGCTGGCCTCCGCCCGCACGCCGGGGGAACTGGTCTCCCTGGCCCGGCACTCGGCCGAGGCCGGCACCCTCGAACAGGACACCGCGGATCTCTTCGTACGGACCCTGTCCCTCGCCGGGCTCACCGCCCAGCACGTCATGACCCCACGGGTGAAGGTCAGCGCCCTGCAGACCTCGGCGACCGCGCAGGACGTCCTCAACCTCACCCGCGCCACCGGCCTCTCCCGCTTCCCGGTCTACCGGGAGCGCATCGACGAGGTCGTCGGCATGATCCACCTCAAGGACGCACTCGCCGTGCCCGCCCAGGACCGGCTGCGCACGCCGGCCGGCCGGATCGTCGTACCACCGCTGCTGGTGCCGGAGACCCTGCCCGTCGAACAGCTGCTCCAGCGGCTGCGCAATGAGCAGCCGATCGCCGTCGTGGTCGACGAGTACGGCGGCACCGCCGGAGTCGTCACCCTCGAGGACATCATCGAGGAACTCGTCGGCGAGGTCAGGGACGAGCACGACGCCGAAGGCGCCGACCGGCCCGAACTGGCCTCCGCCGCTCCGGAGGACGGGCGCCCGGCCTGGGACGCCGACGGCAGCTGCCGGGTCCTGACCCTGCGCCGGATAGGACTCGACGTCCCCGACGGCCCGTACGAGACCGTGGCCGGACTCGTCGCCGATCTGCTGGGACGCATTCCCGCCCCCGGTGACCGGGCCGAGCTGCCCGGCTGGCGGATCTCCGTACGCCAGGTGGGGCACTACCGTGCCGAGAAGGTCCGCTTCGTGCGCACGGCCGAGGCGACCGACCCCCTCACTCCGGCCCCGCTGACCCAGGATGCCCTGGAGGCCGTGCGATGAGCCTGGTCCAGCTGATCTTCGCCGGACTCCTCGTGCTGGCGAACGGCTTCTTCGTCGGTGCCGAGTTCGCCCTTGTCTCCGTACGGCGCAGCCAGGTCGAACCCCTCGCGGCGGCCGGGTCGGGCCGGGCCCGCCAGGTGCTGTACGGACTGGAGAACCTGCCGCAGATGATGGCCGCCGCCCAGTTCGGCATCACCGTCTGCTCGCTGACCCTCGGAGCCGTCGCCGAACCGACCATCGCCCAGCTGCTGGAGCCGGTCTTCCACGCGGTCCACCTGCCCGAGGGGCTCATCCATCCGCTCGGCTACGTCCTGGCGCTGGTCTTCGTGGTCTTCCTCCACCTCGTCATCGGCGAAATGGTTCCTAAGAACCTCGCGATGGCGGCGCCGGAGAAGACCGCGCTCTGGCTCAGCCCCGGCCTCGTGGGCTTCGCCCGCCTGTGCCGCCCGGTCACCTCCGCACTGGGCGCCTGCGCCCGGCTGGTGCTCCGGATCTTCGGCGTCGAACCGAAGGACGAGGTGGAGGCCGTCTTCACCAGCGAGCAGCTCAACCGGCTCGTCGAGGACTCCGGCCAGGCGGGACTCCTGGAGCCGGAGGCCCAGGAGCGACTGGAGGACGCACTGGAGCTGGGCAGCAGGCCCGTCACCGATGTGCTGCTCAGCCGGGCCTCACTGGTGACGGTGGACCCCTCCGTCACCCCCCACCGGATCGAGCAGCTGACTGTACGCACCGGCTACTCACGCTTTCCCGTGTGCGCGGAGGGCGGCGGTCCGTTCATGGGCTATCTGCACGTCAAGGACGTGCTTGACCTGGAGGACGGCGAACGGGCCGTCCCCCAGCACGTCTGGCGCCCGATGGCCACCGTGCGGGCCGAGCTCCCCCTGGACGACGCCCTGACGGTGATGCGCCGCGCGGCGACGCATCTGGCACAGGTCGCCGACGCGTCGGGCCGGATCCTCGGCCTGGTCGCCATGGAGGACGTCCTGGAGATGCTCGTCGGTGAGGTGCGCGATCCGGCCCACCGGGTCTCCGTACCGCGCCGGACGGCGGACACGACGACCGGCACCGGCGAACTCACCGCGTCGGTCCACTGAATCCCGACCGCCGGACGGGCTGATTCTCCATTCTTCAGCCCGTCCGGCGATCTAGGGCAAGGGCTGCCGGGCATCCCCGGCCTCCTTACAACGCCGGCGGTTCCTGCGGCCCCCGGTCCACCGGCCCCCGGCCGGACAGCACCTCGCCGTACGCCTGCATCAGATCCGGCAGCCGCAACGTGGCCAGATCGTCCCGGCTCGGCAGAGCCGCGTAACCGGAGAGCCGCAGATCGCGGTAGGCGCAGCTCTTCTCGTACAGGGTGCGCAGGAACCGCCCGTTGCCCAGCTCGTCGATCCAGCCCTGGTCGACGACATGAGCGCTGATGGAGCGCAGCTCCTCCAGGGACTCCTCGTCCCACGCGTCGCTGTTCTCCGCGGCGAGTACCTCTCCGATCGAGGTGAGCTCCAGGGGCCGGTAGCTCGGGAAGTCCACCCGGGTGGTGAAGCGGGAGGAGAGCCCCGGATTGGTGGCCAGCAGCCGGTCCATGCCTTCCGGATAGCCCGCGAGGATGACGACGAGATGGTTCCGGTTGTCCTCCGCGCGCTTGAGGAGGACCTGGAGCGCCTCGTCGCCGTACGCGTCGCCCTTGCTGTAGCCGGTGTTGGAGAGGCTGTACGCCTCGTCGACGAACAGCACCCCACCGAGCGCCGAGTCGATCAGCTCATTGGCCTTGACTGCGGTCTGGCCGAGGAACTCGCCCACCAGATCGGCCCGTTGGGCCTCGACGAGATGGTCGCCGCCGAGCAGGCCGAGGGCGTAGAAGACCCGGCCCAGGATGCGGGCCACCGTGGTCTTGCCGGTACCGGAAGGGCCCGAGAAGACGAAATGGCGTTTCGGCGGCTGCACGGGCAGCCCCTGACCGGCCCGCAACCGCGCCATGTTCAACTGCGCGGACAACGCCTTGACCTGGCGCTTGACGGGTTCCAGACCGACCATCCGCTCCAGCTCCGCCAGCGCCTCGGCGAGCAGCACCGGATCGCTGGGCCCGGCCGGAAAGGGGGACTGCGGCTGACCGGGCACCGCCGTCTTCCGGCGCGCACCGTCGGACGGCGGCGGCCCCCCGAGGCCCACGAGCCCCGGGGCCTCGCTGCCCGGCCGCAGCTCCCGGCCGTCCACCAGATCGGTGCCGAGCAGCGCGTCTGTGTCCGGCTGCGCCTCCGCCACGGCGTCCGCACCCAGCCCGGCCAGGGTGACGGCGGTGATACCGGCGGCCTCGTCGGTGCCCTCGAGGCCGTCGTAGTCCGCGATCGCGGCGAGCCGGGCCGAGGTGTCCATGAACGCCGGGTCGATCCGGTGCACCGCCCGGTAGAGCGGCAGGGCGGCGGCGCTGCGGCCGGTGCCCTCGTGCGCGCGGGCCAGCCAGTAGCGCAGCTCCTTGCGCTGCGGCTGTTCGCTGCGGCAGCGCATCAGCGCGGTGGAGAGCAGTGGCTCGGCCTGCCCGTACATCTCCAGTCGCACCCGCGCCATCCCGCCGAACAGCCCCGCCTCGATGCCGAGCAGCGGATCGTCGGTCAACTGCTCGGTGTTGCGGACGAGCTGCTCCCAGTCCTTGACGAGGTAGGAGCGGCAGGCGTGCAGGAAGCGGACCTGCGGGTCCGTGTCCACCGGCGGCAGGCCGGCCAGCGCGCGGTCCAGCTCGGGGACATGGCGCCCGTCCAGCCAGTGCGAGGCGTGCGCGAGAAGCAGATCACGCGGGCTCTCCAGCACCGGCTGCACCCACCAGCCCAGCCAGTACCAGGAGTTGAGCGTGCGTCGATGGCGGGTGCGTTGCTCGCCGAAGCGTTCGCGATGGCGGTACATGCGCAGCAGCGCCGTCGTCGTGTCGACCCTCAGCGCATGGAGGCCGAGCCAGCCGTCCGCCATGCCGGGATCGATCCGTACCGCGGCCCTGAACTCCTCTTCAGCCTGCGGGTAGGCGCCCATGGTGTAGGCGTCCACGCCGCGTAGCCAGGCGAGGTCGGCCGGGGCCTGCGCGCCCTGCGTGCCGATGTCCATCTGGTCCCCCACAAACCGTGCCCCCAGGATGTCCCGCCGCACGACCTGCCCGCCGAGGCGCGCTGAATCACTTTGCCACGGACGGGAATTGACCGCACCGAGAGGCATCGTACCTGCGCAGGGAGTGTGCGACTAAGAGCACCGCAGGCAGAAGGGAGACCGTTACCGAGGGTAGGCGGAATCCGTCGAGTCGACGGGGGAAAGGGGGTGCGAAGGCAGAACGAAGCCCCCGATCACGGGGGAACAACCGGGGGCTTCGTGTCTGCGAGGGCTCCGAAAAGCCGCACATTGAGAACGTAAGACCTGTACCGCCCTCGGGTCAAGCAGAGTTGAGGTACTTCCGGGGCGTTTTCTCACCACTCAGCTCGGTGGCGCAATGCGCTCACGCTCCGTGACGGAATGGTTCGCTCCTGCTGCCCCGCCGGGTCCCTCCAGCCACTCGTACCCCACCGGCAACTGCCTTACCAGAGCGTCCGCGTGCGGGCGCGAGGGATCGGCCGAGAAGTGTGCCGCCTCGGCCGCCGTCCACTCGTCCCAGAAGGCCGACAGGGCCGGCCCGTCCCGACGGCGGCCCCGTTCCCAGGACTCCGCCGCACCGAGATCCATCCACAACGACCGCGTCAGACGGGGCCGCAGCGCCCGGCGGCCCGCCCCCACTCCTTCGATCAGGACCACCGGCGCCGGCTCCAGGGCGCGCGGCGGCGCGAACCCTCGCGCGGTCCAGTCGTAAGGCGCGTAGTACGCGCACTCCCCGCGCGACAGCGGCACGATCACCTGCTCCCGCAGCCGCTCCACCCAGGTGAAGAAGGACTCATGGGTGGCCAGATCGTCCAGACGCAGTACGGGGGCGCCGTCGAGCGCGGCGGCGAGGCGTGATGCGAAGGTGCTCTTCCCCGATCCGGCGTGGCCGTCGATGGAGATCAGCCGCACCGGTCCGCAGGACGGCGCCAGAGTGCGCAGCCGCGCGGCGAGGAGCGAGAGGTCGTTCATGCGCCCCAGCCTACGAGCCGGTCCGAAGCAAGCGCAGGTCACGCCAGTGGACCAGACCAATATTGGTTTGCTGATGCGAGTCGAATCGCTGGCCGAATCCGGCCACGACCCGCGATAGTTGGCGCACTGTCGTGCACCTGCAGCCCCATTCCGCTTACGACCGGGGGTCTCGCCCATGAACAGACCGACCTCGCGCAGAACCGTGCTGACCGCCGCGCTCGCGGCAGCGGCCACCGCCGGTACGGTGTCGTCCGCCGGCTCCGCGACCGCCGCCGTTCCCGCCGCGGCCCAGCCCACCGTCGGCCCGCCTGCTTCCTCCTCGGCGGCCGCTTCCCTGGTGGACAACCACTCCTGGCACACGTACACCGACTGGCGCAGCGGCTCCGGCGCCGGGACGCGCGCCGTCGCGGGCCGTCGCCCCGGTCTGGTGATCGGTCACGCCGAGGGGAGTACCGACTACACCGATCCGCACACCGGGAGGACCGCCGCCTGGGAGTACGCGACCTGGACCTCGCCGGTCCACCGGTCCGCGGTCCCGGCGACCGAGGTGATCGCCTCGTGGAACGCGGACACCCCCGCGGGCACCTGGATCCAGATCGAGCTCCAGGGGCGCTACTCGGACGCCACCTGGACACCCTGGTACGTGATGGGCCGGTGGGCAGCGGGCGACGGCGACATCCGCCGGACGTCCGTCGACGACCAGACCGACGGCAAGAGCTCCATCTGGACCGACACCTTCTCGGTGGACGACGCGGCGAGCGGCCTGCGGCTGGTCTCGTACCGGCTGCGGCTCACCCTCCTCCGCTCCCCGGGCACCCGTCTCACGCCCACGGTGTGGCGGCTCGGCGCGATGGCGTCCGACATACCGGACCGCTTCACCGTGCCCGCCAGCACGCCAGGCCTCGCCCGGGAACTTCCGGTGCCGCGCTACTCGCAGAACGTCCACGCGGGGCAGTACCCGGAGTACGACAACGGCGGCGAGGCCTGGTGCAGCCCCACCTCCTCGCAGATGATCATCGAGTACTGGGGGCGCAGGCCCACCGCCGAGGAGCTCGCCTGGGTCAAGCCGGGCCTGGCCGACCCGCAGGTCTGCCACGCGGCCCGGTTCACCTACGACTACCAGTACGAAGGCTGCGGCAACTGGCCGTTCAACGCCGCGTACGCCGCGACGTACGACCACATGAGCGCGGCCGTGACCCGGCTCGGCTCGCTGACGGACCTGGAGACGCTGATCCGGGCGGGCATCCCGGTCATAACGTCGCAGTCCTTCCTCAAGGAGGAGCTGACCGGCGCGGGGTACGGGACCTCGGGCCACCTGATGACCGTGATCGGGTTCACCGCGGACGGCGACGTGATCGCGAACGACCCGGCCTCGCCGAACAACGAGGCCGTGCGCCGCGTCTACAAGCGCACGGAGTGGGAGACGATCTGGCTCCGCACCAAGCGCTACGACGCGAACGGCAAGGTCAGGAGCGGTACGGGTGGTGTCTGCTACGTCTACTGGCCCGCCGCGCCGACACCGGGCCAGCGCCGGGCTCTGAAGTCACTCGGCCTGATGTGAACAGGTGCGGCGCGACGGCCGCCTCGACGGCGTGAGGGCAGCGTTCCGGCGTCCTGAGTGAGGTGGCCGTATCGGTCCGCCGTGACCTGACCGAGTAATGCCCGAGCCGGGGGACACCTCGTGCAGGGACATGCCGCTTGTCGAGGTCACGGTGGACCCTGAGTGCCGCAAGTCGTACGGATTGTGTTCAGGCGGCCCGAGTCGCCTGGACATCATCGACCGCCTCGCCCCTGTCTTGATCGAACTCCCGACGCGCCCCCGCCACGCGCGTCGGCCCTGCCGTGCCGTGGACGATCAGTCCGGAGGATGCGAGGGCGACTGGTGCCGGGAGACGATGGAGGGGACTCCGGGGGCACGCAGGACACGGCAGCGTGGGCCCGAGTCGGGACATCGAGCCGCCGCGGTGGGCGGAAGGGAGTGCCGGGATGAGTGTCTCCGAACCATCCCGGGCGGGGCCCGGCCCGGCAGGGTCTGCTTCGTCCGCGCCCGGTGGACTGCTCGACGTGCTGGGCGTTGCCGCCGTCGTCCTCGACGAGGACGGTCGGATCGTGCTGTGGAGTCCGCAGGCCGAGGAGCTCTTCGGTTACACCTCCGACGAGGCCCTGGGCCGGTTCGCGGGCCGACTCCTGGTCCACGAAGAGAACCTGGAGCAGGTCATGGACCTGTTCGCCCAGGTCATGGGGGGCAATGGCAGCTGGGCCGGAGTCTTTCCCATTCGGCGCAGGGATGGTGGCACGAAACTGGTGGAGTTCCGCAATATGCGGCTGATGGATGACCGGAAGGGCCTGTACGCCCTGGGGCTGGCGTCGGACCGGACCACCTTGCGGCGGGTCGAACGGGATCTGGCCCTGTCCACGGGACTGGTGTCCCAGTCCCCGATCGGCTTGGTGGTCATGGACACCGAACTGCGGTTCGCCGCGGTCAACCCGGCGCTGGAACGCATGGACGGCCTGCCCGCCGACGAGCTGATCGGCCGGCGCACCCACGATGTCCTGCCGTTCCTGGACACCGAAGCCATCGATTCCTCGATGCGCCAGGTCCTGGACACCGGCGTCCCGATCCTGGACCTGGAGATCGTCGGACGCACCGCCGCCGATCCGGATCACGAGCGTGCCTGGTCGGCTTCGTACTACCGGCTTGAGGACCCGGTCGGCAAGGTGCTGGGAGTGGCCGGGTCCATCGTGGACGTCACCGACCGGCACCGCATGGCTGCCGAGGCACACCACGCGCGTCGGCGCCTCGCCCTCCTCGCGGACGCCTCGGTACTCATCGGCACCACTCTCGATCTCCACCGGACCGCCCACGAACTCGCCGACATCGTCGTGCCCGACCTGGCCGACGTCGCTACGGTCGACATCCTCGACACCGCCCTGAACGGCCGCAGCACCCCACCGTCCCCGCCGCAGGGGCACGCCCGGTTCCGGGCGCTCGCCGTGAAGGCGGCCCACCCCACCGAAGCCGTCCGCGCCGCCGACCCCACCGGCGACATCGCAGATTACGGCGCCGACCGCCTGGTCACCCAGTGCGTCACCACCAGCGACCCGATCCTCGTACCCCATGTGGACGGCGGAGATCTGCGGCGGATCGCCCGCTGCCCCGAAACCGCCACTGCCCTGGCCCGCGCGGGCCTCCACTCCTACCTCGTGGTGCCGCTCATCGCGCGCGGCGAAGTCCTCGGCGCCCTGGACCTCAAACGCTTCCGCAACCCGCTTCCCTTCGACGACGACGACCTCATCCTGGCCAGCGAGCTGGCCGTCCGGGCCGCCGTGTCGATCGACAACGCACGCTGGTACCAGCGGGAACGCGACGCCGCTCTTACTCTCCAGCGCAGCCTGTTGCCCCAGCACCCGCCGCACCGGCCGGGCCTGGAGATCGCCTACCGCTACCAGCCGGCCGAGGCCGCCCGTGAGGTCGGCGGCGACTGGTTCGACGTCATCCCTCTGCCCGGCGACAAGACCGCCCTGGTGGTCGGCGACGTCATGGGCAGCGGCATCCCCGCCGCGGCCACCATGGGACAACTGAGCAGTGCCACCCGTGCGCTCGCCGACCTCGACCTCGACCCCAGCCGGGTCCTGCACCACCTGGATCGCAGCTCCACCGGCCTCGATCAGGCCATCGCCACCTGCGTGTACGTCGTCTACGACCCGCACCGCGCGCACTGCCGCATCGCCCTCGCCGGACACCTGCCCCCCGCCCTCGTACGACCCGGCCGCGCCCCCGAACTGCTCGACCTGCCCACCGGCGTGCCCCTCGGCGTCGGTGGGGTTCCCTTCCGTACCACGCGCATCGCCCTGGACCCCGGTGACAAGCTCGTCCTGTACACCGACGGCCTGGTCGAAACCCGCGACCGGCCCATCGACGCGCGCCTGGCCACCCTCCTCGGCCTCCTCGGCCAACCGGACCGGCCCCTGGAGGCGACCTGCGACCTGCTCCTGCATGCCCTGCGCCACCCGGACGACCACGACGACACGGCCCTCCTCATCGCCCGAGCCGAGCCCGCACGCGGGCCGGGAGCGTCCTGAATCAGGAGGGTCAGCGGCGGTCTCGTCGCACGTACTCCGGCTCCACGGACTCCGGGCTGTGCGGCGGCGTGGGTGTACGGGCTGAAACGATCCCGGGCGGGCACGCCGCGTCGGGGGAGGGCGCGACGGTGCGTCAGTGCCCGTCGGTGAGTGTCTCGCCGAGCAGCGCGGACAGTTCACTCGGCGACGGCGTTCTCGCTGACTGTGCCCTGCACCTGGACAGGCCCTTGAGCAGGGAACTCCTCGACCGAGTGCGCCCACCGATATCGCCCGGGGTCCTGCCGGGTCCGGAGTGGCTCGAGCCTGTCGGGCACAGCTTCCGCCCAGTCGCCGTGCTGCGGATGACCACCGCCCTCGCCCTCGGTCCGCTTCACCCATAGGGCCGCCCGGGCCGTCCCCGGCAAGTTGTCGATGCCCACCTCCCGCTGGTCAACGGACTGAAATTTGCCGCTGGTTACATTCACAAGCCGGGCAGCGGCTACCGTGCTGTTGTGATGATCAACGGGGACGACACGGCATCCGGGACCGCGCTGTTGATCGCGGCAGCGCCGGCCGGCAAGGGCTGTCTCATCGACGCGAGCAGCGTCCTGCCCACGCTCGCGGCGGTCCCGCCCAGCATCCTGACCGGCACGACGGCATCCACCATCGTCGAACTCGCCGAACCGACCGACCCGCAGACCGTCCTCACCCGCATCCGTGCCGCGGCCGCCGTACCCGGCCCGCTCTCCCTCTACATCACCGGACAACTCCACCTCGACCACAAGCAGCGTCTGATCCACCTCGCACTCGCCCGGACCACGCCGACCACCCTGCGCTATACCGGACTGCCCTGGCACTGGCTGGTCGGCGAACTCAAACTGCGCGCACCGGGCACCACCACCGTCGTCACCGACGTGGTCGCCGCCCCGGACGCCTGGCAGCAGCTCCGTACCGAGGGTCTCGCCCTCGGCTACGGAATCCGCGTATACGGCCGGATCACCCCGCCGCCGCCCCGCCGCCGAATCGCAGAACCGACCTACCTGAAGGCCCTCGCTACCACCTGGCGCAGCGGCGTCAACCCACCACTCGCCCAGCTCCACGAACAGGCCGCTGCCCAGGCCGGCCCCGACGACGCACTCTTCCTGGCCATCGACCACACAGCCGTCCCCGCCCCTGCGACCTCGGCTCTCCACGTACCGAACCGGCCACAGCAGGAGCCTGCACCTGTTCCGACGGCGCCTGCTCCGATTTCGGAAGACACCGAGGTGGCCGAAAAGGATCCGCTGCCTGCGATTTTCGCCGCCGCCCACGCGGGGCGGCACGGCGAGGCCGCGTCGCTCGCAGCCATGTGGGAGGGGTGGGCTCTGCGCATCCACGGCGTCGGCTCCGTACAGGCCACCCACTGGCTGGAGGTCCGAGCCGACCTCGCTCGCCTGGCCGACGATCCGGCGCGCAGTTGCGAGTTGTGGATGGCTGCCGCCGACGCCCGCCTCGCCCGGCAACAGCCCCCGGACGACCCCGCCGTACAAGACGCCGTGGACCGCGCCCACCACCAGTGGCAGGAACTTCGCGACCCGCAACGGGCCCGGGAACTCGGCCCGCTTCTGGTCGCATTGCGCCGCCACGTACCCGGCCGACGCTCCGGGGCGGTCGAAGCCGTCCAGCACCGACTGGAACTGCTGCACACCATGCCCCCGGTCGAGGCCCGACGGGCGGCAGCATCCTGACGAGGGACAGGGGCGGAGTATTCCGCGCGACGCACCGCGCGCCATGGAGAGTTGTCCGGTTCCAGACATGACTGGTTTCGGCCAATCACCGCCCGTTCACTAATGGGCAGTCGGACTCACAGACTGGCGACGCCCGTGGTTCCCCTACCGGGCACCCTCAAAAGGAGTCCACGTGAAGAAGACCCTCTCCATGGCGGCGAGCCTGGCCATTGCCACGACCTGTGCCCTCGGCATGTCGTTTCCTGCGCACGCCGCCGATGCGACCGGGATCACGACCGCCACCGCACGGTCGCTGCAGTCGTCCGTCGACACCTCCCAAATGGCGCCGCAGACCCAGGCAATCGTCGACAAGATCCAGGCCGAGCTGCCCGCTGACTGGGAGTCCCGCCTCAGAGCAACCCGTGCGAAGTACGGCCTGAACGAGTCGTCGTGGAGCGAGATCCGCGACAGCGTGATCAACCCCGGCGACTACCAGTGCCGGCAGACCGAACTCACGACGTACGCCAACTCTCTCCTCAAGGGCGTGCACCCCGGTGTCCTCGGAAACCTCCAGTTCTACGGTGGCTTCGACTGGGCAGCCTTCGACGCGCTGATCTCGGGCACGGAGTCGAAGTCGAACACCTTCGGCGTCAACGGCGAGTACACCCAGAAGCTCACCGCCGAGATGAAGAACCTCAAGCGCTTCTGGGACATCGACTCCGCGGGCATCCAACTGGTCTCCATGCACGGAACGGACGTCCTCTCCAGCCCCGAGCGGCTCGCCCACGTCCTCTCCGTGATGTACGGCAACCCGATCGACGAGGCCCCACGGGAATGGGCGATCGGCCTGGCCAAGACATTCATCGAGCTGATCGACTCGGAACCCGTTCTTCAGGGGGGCGCAAACCCGATCTTCACCTTCAACGCCTTCGCCTACAGCGAGAAGGGGGACCCGGAGCCCCTCGGCATCTCCGACCGGATCGTCATGGGTGACGGCGTCCTGCAGGGCATGGCCGCGGTGGGCCTGGGCGGTGTCGCGTCGAAGGGCATCCTGGGCCACGAGTTCGGTCACCATGTGCAGTTCCAGAAGGACCTCTTCGAGAGCGATCTGACCGGTCCGGAGGCCACCCGCCGCACCGAGCTCATGGCCGACGCGTTCGGGACGTACTACCTGACCCACGCCCGTGGCGAGTCGCTGAACGCCACCCGGCTCCTCAAGTCCGAGAAGTCGTTCTACCAGGTCGGCGACTGCAGCTTCACCAGCTCGGGCCACCACGGCACGCCGAACCAGCGGCTTGCCTCGTCCAGTTGGGCGGCGGGCGTGGCCAACGACGCGTCGAACCAGGGGCACATCCTGCCGTCGCTCAAGTTCGACGAGCTGTTCGAGGCCGAGCTCCCTGACCTGGTCAAGCCGGACGCCGGCTGACGGCCGCCGCTCCCACCGCGGGGCGGTGATCGCCTGAGCGGCCGAAGACCCGCGCGGGGCGGGCCGGATCACGCACCCGTTCAGAGCCAGCCGCGGCGGCCGGCCTGGACACCGAGCTGGAACCGGGTCCGGGCGCCGAGCATCTCCTGCAGGCGTGCGATGCGTCGGGCGACGGTCCGCTCGCTCACCCCGAGCTCACGGGCGATCGACTCGTCGGTCAGTCCGGCACTGAGGCAGCTCAGGATCTGCCGGTGCCCGTTCATCGAACTGGTCCCGCTCTCGACGGCCTCGCCGGCCAACGGGAGCGGAACGGCCATCCGCCAGTACGACTCGAACACGCCGATCAGCCCGTCCAGGAGCCCCGACGGCTGGACGACGATGCTGTGGTGTCCCGTGCCGTCCGGCGCGGTGACGGCCACCACGGCGAAGCGGTCGTCGCAGACCAGGATGTTGAGCGCGACGTCCGGGAAGACCCGCGCCTGCTGCCCGCGGTCGACGCACTCGTGCGCCACCTCCAGCGCCCTGGGGTCCTGCAGGATGTTGGCGCCGTACACCACCCGGTAGGCGATCCCACGGACCAGCGCGTCCAGCGTTCCGGGGCTGACCTCCGGCACACGATCGCCCCCGCCCACCGGCCCTATCGACAGCCCACGCACCTCCGCCACGGCCTCGTCGTGGACGCGTTGCTGGACCGCCAGGTGTCTGTGGGAGGAGTCGACAACCTCGACATAGCTCGATCCCGAGGTGTGGTCGAGCCAGAACCGTGACAGGAGCGTCGCGCTCTCGTAGGCGATCCGGGCTTCGCGCGCGCGTCGTTCGGCGACGGCTTCCAGCATCGCGCGAGGTGCCTGGGCAGTCAGCCTGCCGTCCGTGTGCGACACCAGACCGATGTCGCTGAGCTCGGTGACCCCGTGCTGGAGGCTTTCGAGGGGCGAACCGGCCAATGGCGCCCGGTCAGCGAGCTCGGCCAAGGTCCGCGGACCCTGTTCCACGAGCGCGAGGTAGACACCCTCCGCTGTCGCGGAGAGACCGAGAGCCTGCAATGGGCGCAGTTCGCGCACTTTCCCCCCAACCCGGCGGCGCTGCGCTGAAGATCGTCAGCGTAGCACCGACGCGAGCAGCAGACGGCGTTCGAGCGCCGGTCGACGCCGACCACCCAGCAGGCCCCGCATCCGGGACACTCGACCTCACCTGTACCGCCCTGTACGGCCGCCGGTCACGCGAAGTCGAGGAGGAGACCGGTTGGCGCCCGACCCGCGCGCGGAGGTTCCTCGGCACCGCAGCCCGGGCGGGGGACGACGGCGGTGGACTCCGTCACGAGGCCGACTGTCCCGGCGAGGTTTCCGGCGACTTGGACCACCCCACGTGGGAATGGTCCAAGCACTCCGCCTACGACTGGTTCGGTCCCGACACCCTCGCACGCCTCGAAGAGAACCGCAGGACAGGGGAGTTCTCAATCCACGACGTCATCGCACGAGCCGTTGAGGATCGCCCGGACAGAACCCAGTGCCCCTCCCGGCAAGCCTTGCCCCGTCGCGCCGCCCAGCACGGACTCCCCCAAGGCCTTGGGGGCCAGGGGGACCCCCTTCCGCGTTGGCCGAAAGCCCTGGTGGCTCCTTCCTCAAGCTCTCAACTCCGTTCGAGCAGGGGAGACCCCGTCCAAGGACTTCCGGCCGCCTTGCGATCGCACGCACCGGACGACGCTCCTTCCGGGCAAACATTGCCGGTCACGGCACTACTAGTTGATCGCCTTGATCAGTTCGCCGTTGGTGGTGTCACCACTGAGCTCCCAGAAGAAGGTGCCGCCCAGTCCCTGCTGGTTCTTGTAGCTCATCTTGGACGCGATAGTGGCCGGGGTGTCGTAGCTCCACCAGTTGGTGCCGCAGTGCGCGTACGCCGTGCCCGCGACGGTGCCGGTCGCGGGGCAGCTGTTCTTCAGGACCTTGTAGTCCTCGATGCCTGCTTCGTAGGTGCCGGGGGCCGCTCCGGTGGCGGTGCCGCCGGGCGCGTCCTGGGTGACGCCGGTCCAGCCGCGGCCGTAGAAGCCGATGCCGAGCAGCAGCTTCGATGCTGGGACACCTTGCGCCTTCAGCTTGTCGAGGGCCGCTTCACTGTTGAAGCCCTCCTTCGGGATGCCTTCGTAGGAGGTCAGCGGGGAGTGCGGGGCGGTCGGCCCCTTCGCGTCCCAGGCGCCGAAGAAGTCGTACGTCATCGGGTTGTACCAGTCGACGTACTTCGCCGCGCCGCCGTAGTCGACGGCGTCGAGCTTGCCGCCGTCGGAACCGTCGGCGGAGATCGCCGAGGTGACCAGGTTGTTGGCGCCGAACTTGGAGCGCAGCGCCGCCAGTAGGTTGCCGTAGGCGTCACGTCCGCTGGTGTCGCAGGTCAGGCCGCAGGCGTTGGGGTACTCCCAGTCGATGTCGATGCCGTCGAAGACATCGGCCCAACGGGGGTCCTCCACCAGGTTGTAGCAGGACTCGGCGAACGCGGCCGGATTCTTCGCCGCCTCGCCGAAGCCACCGGACCAGGTCCAGCCGCCGAACGACCAGATGACCTTGAGATCCGGGTGCAGCTTCTTCAGCTTGCGCAGCTGGTTGAAGTTGCCGCGCAGGTCCTGGTCCCAGGTGTCCGCCACGCCGTCGACCGACTGGTCGGCCGTATACGCCTTCTCGTAGTCGGCGTACGAGTCGCCGATCGCGCACTTGCCGCCGGTGACGTTGCCGAAGGCGTAGTTGATGTGCGTGAGCTTGTCGGCCGAGCCCGAGGTCTCGATGTTCTTCACGTGGTAATTGCGCTGGTAGACACCCCAGTTGGTGAAGTACCCGACCACCTTGTCGCCGGCCGCTGTGGGGGCGGCCGCGTCGGCTGCGGGGGCCGCGGCCCGCGTGGTGGTGGGGGCCGCGCCGGCCGACGCGGTGCCCGCGACGCCCAGCAGGGCGGCTCCGAGGGCGGCGGTACAGGCGGCTGCGGCGAGCGCCCGGAAACGGGCGCGGGAACGATACGGTCCAGACATCTTGTCTCCTCGTGGGGGAGGGAACTCGTGAGTGGGGGCGTACTGCGGGCCGTCCGTGAACTTGGCATGAACGCGGAAAGGCCGGTTCGAGTGGAACCGTAGATGGACTAGACCAGTTGGGTCAATGGTTCGGACCAATTCCGGTGATCGTCCCGCCCGCCCCCGAGTCGCTCCGTCACCCCGTGACGGATATCGTCCGATCGGGCATACTCGAGCCGCCACAGCCGCCGGCCAGCAACTCTCGTAATCCGAGAGGCGGGCAACGGCTGCGTAGTAGTGCTCTTCCGGGCCGTGCTCGGAAGTTCCCCCGGCGGCGCCGTCCACACCCCGCGCGCGCGACCGTCGCAACGCCCGACAGGGAGGAGAGCGCCGTCATGTCCGACCGTGCCCCGCAATTGGTGGAACGCCGTCTGCCCACCGAGGAGTCCAGGCAGCTCATCGCGCTCGTCCGCGACATAGCCCAGCGAGAGATCGCGCCACGAGCGGCCGAGGAGGAGGACGCGGGCCGGTTCCCGCGTGAAGTCTTCACGCTGCTCTCGGAGTCCGGACTGCTCGGGCTGCCCTACGACTCCGCCCACGGCGGCGGTGACCAGCCGTACGAGGTCTACCTCCAGGTCCTCGAAGAACTCGCGGCCGCCCGGCTCACCGTCGGGCTCGGTGTCAGCGTCCACTCCCTCGCCTGCCACGCCCTCGCCGGATTCGGTACCAAGGAGCAGCAGGCCGAACACCTCCCGGCCATGCTCGGAGGGGGCCTGCTGGGCGCCTACTGCCTCTCCGAGCCCGCCTCGGGCTCCGATGCCGCCTCGCTGCGTACGAAGGCCCTACGGGACGGCGACGACTGGGTCATCACCGGCACCAAGGCGTGGATCACCCACGGCGGCATCGCCGACTTCTACACGGTCCTGGCCCGCACCGGTGCCGAGGGCGCCCGCGGCATCACGGCCTTCCTGGTTCCCGGCGACGCCGAGGGGCTGAACGCGGCCGCCCCCGAGAAGAAGATGGGCATGAAGGGTTCGCCCACCGCCCAGCTGAACTTCGACGGCGTACGGGTCGCCGACGCGCGCCGGATCGGCGAGGAGGGCCAGGGCTTCGCGATCGCGCTGTCCGCACTCGACTCCGGACGCCTGGGCATCGCCGCCTGTGCGATCGGCGTCGCCCAGGCGGCCCTGAGCGAGGCCGTCGCCTATGCCACCGGCCGTCGGCAGTTCGGGCGGCCCATCGCCGACTTCCAGGGCCTGCGCTTCATGCTCGCCGACATGGCCACCCAGATCGAGGCGGGCCGGGCGCTCTACCTGGAGGCGGCCCGGCTGCGTGACCAGGGCGAGCCCTTCTCGCGCCAAGCGGCCATGGCCAAACTGTTCTGCACGGACGCGGCCATGCGGGTCACCATCGACGCCGTCCAGGTCCTCGGTGGCTACGGCTACACCCTCGACTTCCCCGTCGAGCGGCTGATGCGCGAGGCCAAGGTGCTGCAGATCGTCGAGGGGACCAATCAGATCCAGCGGATGGTCATCGCGCGACACCTCGCGGGTCCTGAGACGCGCTGATCCGCAGCGGTCGCTCCGACCACACGGGCGTCGCCATGATCCGGTTCCACTCCTGGTCGTGGCGGCCCGGCAGGGTCCGTCCGGTGCTCTCCCAACGACGCAGCAGGGCCCGGTAGATGGGCGGATCGGTGGAGTGCGGCACCGGCTGCGGCGTCGACCGGGGAGGCGCGGGCTGCGGCACCGGCTGTGAATCGGGCTGCGGAACCGATTCTTCGGCGGTCGGAGCGGCGATACGGCGACGACCGGGAGCGGCCGTTGAATGCAGCAGGGTCATGCCTGGCCAACGGTGCGGGGCGGGCCCTGGTCACTGCCCGGCCGATTCGAGAGCCCGTTCGCCGGGTCCCCGGGGGCGGACCCTCCGGGGGAGCGGGCACCACGCCGGCCGGGCCGTCGTGGTGCGGCGCAATTCTTGCGGGACGGGCCCGGACGGCGTCCGGGCGGCGTCGCGCGGGGCCGGAACGGCCCTCAGGCGGCGTCGCGCCGCATCTGCGGCACCCGCAGCGGGCGGGAGCCCGGACCACCGGCGTGCGAGAACGGCTGCATCCTCCAGTCGAGCCCCTGAGGGAGCGTCAGCAGCAGGGCCGTCTCCTGCTCCTGGACGTCGAGCGAATCGTCGGCGGGCCGCGTCTGCGACGCCGCGCGGCCCGTACCGGCACAGACGGTCAGCACGAACGGGTTCCACGGAGTCGGGCACAGCGCGTGCTCCGGCAGCACGTCCTCGTCCGCCAGCAGCGCGATCGGCTGCACGCAGTCCGGGCAGATCACCCGGTACATCTCGAGCATGTCGTACGCGTCGGGAGCGGTGTCCTCGACGGGATCGACGGGATCCGGTTCGGTACGTCCGGTGAGCTTCAGGCTCTGCATGGGAAATTCCCCCCTCGGGTGGGCCGACAAGGCGCCACGGCCTCGACCACAGCAAGCACTTCCCGTCGTGCATCCGCCGTAACCGCCAAGAGGGTGGCTACCCGTGCGTAAACCTGTGGCATTCGTCACATGCCTGCCGCAGGTGCCCTTCCGGAGCCCTTGCCGCTGTGCCCGGAGGCACCAGTGGCAATAGGTTGATCCGCATGGAGGAGCTGGACCGACAGATCGTGGAGTTGCTCGTCAAGGACGGGCGGATGAGCTACACCGACCTGGGCAAGGCCACGGGCCTGTCCACCTCGGCGGTTCATCAGCGCGTCCGCAGGCTGGAGCAGCGCGGGGTGATCCGGGGCTATGCCGCGGTCGTCGACCCCGAGGCCGTCGGCCTGCCGCTCACCGCGTTCATCTCGGTGAAACCCTTCGACCCGAGCGCACCGGACGACATCGCGGAGCGGCTCGCGGGCGTTCCGGAGCTGGAGGCGTGTCACAGCGTCGCCGGTGATGAGAACTACATCCTCAAGGTGCGGGTCGCGACCCCGCTGGAGCTGGAGCATCTGCTCACCCGGATCCGTTCGCTGGCCGGTGTCTCCACCCGGACCACCGTCGTCCTCTCCACGCCGTACGAGGCCCGGCCCCCGCAGATCTGAGAGGGGGCGCGGACCGCGCGGGTCCGGGCAGGCGCGAGACTGGTCCCATGACCGAGAGCACCGCCCCCCAGGGCGACCACCGCACCGTGCTGCTGCGCGGTGGAGACGTCCACAGCCCCGCCGACCCCTTCGCCACCGCCATGGTCGTCGAGCGCGGCCATGTCGCCTGGGTGGGCTCGGAAGGGGCCGCCGACGCCTTTGCGAGCGGCGTCGACGAAGTGATCGACCTCGAAGGTGCGCTGGTCACCCCCGCGTTCACCGACGCCCACGTCCACACCACCTCGACCGGCCTGGCCCTCACCGGTCTCGACCTCTCCGGTGCCCGGACGCTCGACGAGGCGCTCGGAATGCTGCGCGAGTACGTGGCGGCGCACCCGGCGGACCGGGTCGTCCTCGGCCACGGCTGGGACGCCACGCGATGGCCGGAGCAGCGCCCTCCGGCGCGCGGCGAGCTCGACGCGGCCGCCGGCGGCCGACCGGTCTACCTGCCCCGTGTCGATGTGCACTCCGCGGTCGTCACCACCGCCCTGCTCGACCTGGTCCCGGGCGTCACCGGGCTCACCGGATACCACCCCGACGCCCCGCTGACCGGCGCCGCCCACCACGCGGTGCGCTCCGCGGCCCACGGTGCCGTCTCGGCGCGACAGCGCGCCGACGCACAGCGCGCCGCCCTGCGCCAGGCCGCGTCGCTCGGCATCGGCACCGTCCACGAGTGCGGCGGCCCCGACATCTCCGACGAGGAGGACTTCGTCGCGCTGCTGAAGCTTGCCGCGGCGGAGAGCGGACCGCGAGTCTTCGGCTACTGGGCCGAGCAGGTCGCCGACGAGAAGGACGCCCGCCGCATCCGGGAACTCGGCGCGATCGGCGCGGCCGGGGACCTGTTCGTCGACGGCTCCCTCGGCTCGCACACGGCCTGTCTGCACGAGCCGTACGCAGACGACCCGGCCGGGCACACGGGCGCCGCGCACCTGGACGCGGCGCGGATCGCCGCCCATGTCACCGCCTGCACCGAGGCCGGGCTGCAGGCCGGTTTCCACGCCATCGGCGACGCGGCGGTCTCCGCCGTGGTGGAGGGCGTCCGGGCCGCCACCGAGACGCTCGGCCTGGCCCGGGTCCGGGCTGCCCGGCACCGTATCGAGCACGCCGAGATGCTCACCCCGGAGACCGTCGCCGGCTTCGCGGAGCTGGGGCTGACCGCCTCCGTCCAGCCCGCCTTCGACGCGGCCTGGGGCGGTGAGGAGGGCATGTACGCGCGGCGGCTCGGCGCCGAGCGGGCCAGGACCCTCAACCCGTACGCGGCGCTCCTGCGGGCCGGTGTGCCCCTGGCCTTCGGCTCGGACAGTCCGGTGACCCCGCTGGACCCCTGGGGGACCGTACGGGCCGCCGCCTTCCACCGCACGCCCGAACACCGGATCTCCGTGCGAGCCGGTTTCACCGCCCACACCAGGGGAGGCTGGCGAGCCGTCGGCCGCGACGACGCGGGGACCCTGGTGCCCGGCGCTCCGGCCGACTACGCGGTCTGGCGCACCGATGACCTGGTGGTTCAGGCTCCGGACGACCGGGTCGCCCGCTGGTCGACCGACCCGAGGTCGGGAACGCCCGGCCTGCCGGACCTCACCCCGGGCGCGGCGCTTCCGGTCTGCCTGCGCACTGTGGTCTTCGGACAAACTGTCTACGTGCGGCCGAACGAGTGACGTCCGGACATTTCGTACCGCCGATCGAAGAATCCCCCGCTCTGCCGCGACCTGCGGATCTTCGCTACTGACCAGGCAAGTTCCGTGAACATCGCAGGTCAGGCAGCTATTGACAGAACGCGCCCACCGGCCGGTAGGTTCGGCCGAGTCCACCACAGGACGTCCGACCGGTTAAACCTCCACGCAGTCGTCGAACGCCGCTGGGTCATGGGGTGGTGTGCCGCACCGGCGCACCACTCCTGACAGCCAGGTTCAGCGCCCGCGCCTCGGGGGCGAGGGAAGGTTTCAGCCGGACGGTAGGTGCGACCCGGGTGGGGCCCGGACGTTCAGTAGACAACGGCTCTAGGTCGACCCGCAGCCAGCGGGTCCCAGGTCGGCCCGAAGGGCGCCGGGCCCCCATTCGCAGTTCCCGTAGGTTTCCGTCAGGGGGTCTGTCCGCACTTCCCTCCTTCTGTCCGTGGCGGTGCCCTTTCCCGTCCGACCGTGTCGGCATCCGGCTCCCGTCCGCTGGATATGGTGTGCATCTGCGTACGGACTTAAGGGGCAGTAAGTGAACGACGGCGGTCAGCGGCAGTACGGCCCGCTCGGCAGAACCCTGGTGATCATTCCGACCTACAACGAGGCCGAGAACATCAAGCCGATCGTCAGCCGGGTGCGCGCCGCTGTGCCGGAAGCCGACATCCTGATCGCCGACGACAACAGCCCCGACGGCACCGGCAAGGTCGCCGACGAGCTCTCCTGTGCCGACGAGCAGGTGCAGGTGTTGCACCGCAAGGGCAAGGAAGGGCTGGGCGCCGCCTACCTCGCGGGCTTCCGCTGGGGCATCGAGCACGGCTACGGCGTGCTTGTGGAGATGGACGCCGACGGCTCCCACCAGCCCGAGGAGCTGCCCCGGCTGCTCACCGCGCTCAAGGGCGCCGACCTGGTGCTCGGCTCCCGCTGGGTGCCGGGCGGGCGCGTGGTCAACTGGCCCAAGACCCGGGAAATGATCTCCCGCGGCGGCAGTACGTACTCCCGCATCCTCCTCGGGCTGCGGACCAGGGACGTCACGGGCGGCTACCGGGCCTTCCGCGCCGAGACCCTGGAGGGCATCGGCCTCGACCGGGTCGCCTCGCAGGGCTACTGCTTCCAGGTCGACCTGGCCCGCCGCGCCATCGACGCCGGATATCACGTTGTCGAGGTCCCGATCACCTTCGTGGACCGCGAGATCGGCGACTCGAAGATGAGCCGCGACATCCTGGTCGAGGCACTCTGGCGGGTCACCTCGTGGGGTGTCACCGCCCGTACGAACCGGGTCCTCGGCCGCAAGGCGATCTGACCCGCCGTGGGCGGCGGGCTCCGGCCCGTCGCCCATGATCACCCCCCTTACGGCGCTTGGACGCCCGTACGGGCACACTGGGGACCATGACGACCGGCACACCGCCCCCGACCGCCCCCAGGCGCTCACGCGCCCGTACCCTCGTTCCGCTCGCCGTCGCCGCCTGGGCGGTGCTGGAGATCTGGCTGCTCACCGTCGTGGCGAACGCGGCGGGCGGGTTCACCGTCCTGCTGCTCCTGGTGGCGGGAATCGTGTTCGGGGCCGCCGTGATGAAGCGGGCCGGCCGCCGGGCCTTCCGTAACCTCACCGAGACGCTCCAGCGGATGCCGGGACAGCCCGGGGCGGCCGCCGCCCCGCAGGCCGTGCCCTCGGGCACCGAGGGCAACGGCTTCCTGATGCTCGGCGGGCTGCTGCTGATGATTCCGGGGATGATCTCGGACGTAGCGGGGCTTCTGCTGCTCGTACCGCCGGTCCGTTCGATGTTCGGCCGGTACACGGAGCGGTCGCTGGAGCGCCGGATGCGCGCCGCAGGCCCCGGCAGCCTCTCCGACGCCTTCCAGCAGGCCCGCATTCACCGGCCGGACGGAAAGATCGTGCAGGGTGAGGTCATCCGTCAGGACGGCGCGCAGTCGGGCCCCCGCCCCGACGAGGGCCCTCGGCCGCCACTGACCCCCTGACACCGGGCCCGGTACCGGGTCCGCGGCCACCGCCCCCGGTGCCGGACCCGTTTACCGGGCCGCGACGCGACAGAGCCGCGGGCTGTGACACACACTCGGTGTGTCACAG
>NZ_JBHVFF010000077.1:0-29119 GCF_042801895.1 Streptomyces sp. NPDC057543
GTCCGAGATCTACTGTCACTCACTGACCGACCCGTCGATCCTCGGACCCGGCCTCGCCGCCCGCGGCTACCAGACCCTCACCCTCTTCGGTCTGCACACCCCCGCCCGGCTGTTCGCCGCCGACAACGCGGCGACGCGCGCCGAACTGCTCACGGCCACGCTCGCCGAACTCGACGCGCACCTGGACGAGCCGGTCACCGACTGCCTGGCCCGCGACGAGAACGGCGAACCGTGCATCGAGGCGAAGACTCCGCTCGACCTCGAACAGGACCTTCGGCTGCCCGGCGGCCACATCTTCCACCGGGACCTCGCGTTCCCGTACGCCGCCGAATCCACCGGCCGGTGGGGCGTGGAGACGGCGCACGCCAATGTGCTGCTGTGCGGGGCGGGTGCCGTACGCGGCGGCGGGGTCAGCGGGGTCCCCGGCCACAACGCCGCGATGGCGGCGCTGGGCCGGTGACCGTCGCCGCTACCGGCCGAACACGCCGCGCAGCGCGTCGCGCTTGCGCGGCAGGTCGTACTCCGCGCCGCCCTCGTGCCCGTTGTACGTGAACACCTCGATCTCGGCCGGACCCGCATACCGGTGATACGCGGCGAACACCGTGGACGACGGGCAGATCCGGTCCATCAGACCGACCGAGAACCACGCCGGGGCGGTCGCCCGCGCCGCGAAGTTGACCCCGTCGAAGTAGGACAGCGTCTCCATCGCCTCGTCGATCCGGAAGCGGTGCCCGGACAGCCAGCGGGCGATCTCCGCGTACGGTCCGGAGTCCGTGATCTGCGAGGCGCGCCGGTAGTGGCAGAGGAACGGCACATCGGCGACGGCCGCCACGACGTCGTCCCGCAGCCCGGCCACGGCGAGCGCCAGCCCGCCGCCCTGGCTGCCGCCGAGCACCGCCACCCGTGAGGCGTCCACCGCCTCATGGGCCCGCGCCGCGTCCACCGCCCGCACCGCGTCCGTGATCAGCCGCCGGTAGTAGTGGCGGTACGGGTCCTCGATGCCCCGGGTCAGGAAACCGGGGGAGGACGAGCCGTGCCCGTCCGGGCCGATGTCCGGGGTGTCCGCGGTGTTCTTGCCGCCACCACCCTGGCCCCGGTTGTCCATGACCAGATGCGCGTACCCGAGTGCGCTCCAGGTCAGCCATGAGTACGGAATGCCCCGGCCGCCGTTGTAGCCGATGTACTGCACCACGGCGGGCAGCGGACCCGAGCGTGCCTTCGGCAGCATCAGCCACGCCTTCACCGGCTGCCCGCCCCAGCCCCGGAACGTCACGTCGAACACGTCGACGGTCGCGAAACCGGCGTCGTACGGGACGAACCCGGCGTCCAGCGCGTGGCGGGCCGTCTCGGTGAGGGTCTTCTCCCAGAAGGCGTCGAAGTCGGCCGGCTCCTCCGGCTGCGGCCGGTACTCGCGCAGCCGGTCCAGATCCATGTCGAACAGCAAGGGTCTAGCTCCTCTTCAGAGTGAGGCCGAGGGTGGCACCGTGGCATCCAGCGGTGTCGGCGGTGATCCGGATGCCCTTCCCGGCGGGTACGGCGCTGATTCCCGGATCGGCGGAGACGACGCTCAGACCGCGCTGCGCCAGGTCCAGCACGACGGAGGACCGCAGCTGCGTCGGGTCGGAGACCGAGACGCGCACCGTCTTGCCGTCCGGGCGTACGAGCACCGAAGCCGGGCCGTCCGACGTCAGCTCCTGCGCGGTGCCCGCGGTCCAGAAGTTCGCCGCGAGCAGCCCGTCCGCGCAGCGGCGTACCGCGTGCACGGCGGTGGAGCGGGCGATGGCCTTCACCGGCGGCGCGGACGACCACTGTTTCGTACGCTCGGCGGAGGCCGCCGGGGCCTGCAGCCAGAAGTAGCCGGCGCCGCGCGGCGCGCTGCCGTGGTCCTGCCACAGCGTCAGATACGGGCGGATGACCGGGGTGTCCGTGCCGTACTTGAGGTTGATCTCGCGCCAGGTCGCGGTGCGGTCCTCGCGCAAACCGTGCAGTGTGGCGGGCTCGGGGAAGACGTAGCCGCCGGTCCCGGCGACATGGAGCCACCGCACTTTGTCGAGCTTTGCCGACCAGCCGGTGTCCGTGGGCGCGGCCGTGCCGTTGACGAGCAGGGCCGCCCTCGGGTCGCGGAGCTTCCGGTTCTCCACGATCGTCTCGGCCGTGCCCGCATCGGAGGTGATGCCCGAGCCGACACAGGCGATCACATCGTCCAGGCAGAACCAGCTCTTCAGCCCGTGCAGCGAACTTCCGTACGCGCGCAGCTCCATGCCGTACGCACCGAGCGTGGTGCCCGGCAGTGCCGTGCCGCCGGCCCAGTCAGCCGTGCTGGTGGTGCGCTGCCCCGCCGCGTCCGCGGGCCGTCCGGCGATGACGGTGGTGCCGGGCAGCCTGGCCGGGTCGACGGTCGGCCAGTAGTCCTCGCTGTAGTGCCCGAGGTCGTCCGTGTAGAGCAGGACCATGCCGTCGGAGAGGTGCCAGGCGTGCAGATTCTCGTTCTGGATCGACTCGTAGTTGTAGATCCGGGACGAGTACGCGGAGATGCCGAGCGCGAAGGACGGCCGGTGGTGCGCCGCCTTGTCCATCCGCGGGTGCTGCTTGTGCGTGACCAGCGGGCCGCGTGCCGGGACCGGCGAGGCGATGATCCGCTGGGCGGCGACGAGCGAGGCGAGGTCGGTGACGGCCAGGAAGTCCCGGTAGGTGTCCTCGGCGATCCACTGCTTGACCAGGGCGGTGAACCGCTCGGCCGTCTCGCCGGGGAAGCTCGGGATCAGCCGTACCACGGCCTCGATGACCGTCTGCGCCGAGACGTGGCCCTGCTTGCTGGGGCGGGCGATCTCGCGCCCGCACACCGACGCCATCACATCGCCGCGGGCCAGCAGCGGGTCGAAGCCGTCGTCGACCCAGCTGCGGACGTTGTCGAGGTCGGGGTCGGTGACCGTCCACGCCGTACCGGCGAGCAGGTTCAGCAGGCGGGAGAGGTTGTTCAGCAGCTCCTTGCCGTACCCGCCGTTGTACGGGTGCTTGTAGTGCTGGAGGAACGAGCCGTCGGAGTAGAAGCCCTCACCGGTTCCTTCCGCCGCGGCGCTGGTGTCGTTGAAGGCGAGGACGCTGTTGGCGCCCGAACCCTCGACGTCCGAAAGAGCGTCGCGGACCCGGGCCAGATCGTCACCGTTGTCGGTGAGCACGGCGTTGACGGCGACGACGGTGGAGATCCACACCCGGTTGGCGCCGGTGGCGATCTGCCGGTCGGCCCGCCAGAGATTCGGGTCGGGCGTGTAGTGCCGTACGGCGGTGGTGATCCGGCCCAGCCGCTCCGTCCCGAGCGCGTCGTACAGCAGCACGGCCGTGTCGTTGAGGGCGAGTGCGGAGCCGATCTCCCAGTCCCAGTCGTTGTCGAACCTGGTATGGCCGGGGCCGTAGCGGTTCGTCAGCATCCAGTCGAGGCCGGCCAGCAGCAGATCCCGCAGCGCGGTGTCACCGTACTGAGCGGTGCCGGGCACGGCCCACGCGGTCGCGACCGTGGCGAGTCGCTTGAACGATGTCGTGACGTGGTTGGAGAGCGTGGTGCTGGTCAGATCGGGGAAAAGCCCGTCGGTACGGGTCGGGTCGAGGCCCTTCGCCGAGGTGGTGGCGGCCTTGCCGATCCTGGCCACGGCCGCGGCGATCTGCGGGTCCGTCAGGTCGAGACCCGGGCCGCCGGTGAGCAGGGTGTGCCAGCGGGTGCGCAGGGAGGCGGCGGTGTCCGCACCTGCCGCGTGCGCGGCGGCGGTGGTGGTGAGCGCGAGCGGCAGGGCGGCGGCCGCGCCGATGGCCGCCGCCCCGACGAGAACGGTGCGCCGGGTGGCGCCCGGGGTGGTTGCTGGGTTCATGATGCGGCCCTCACAGAAGGTGTCGGCGGTCGACGGCCGCGGCCAGCGCGGCATGACCGGCGGGGTTGGGGTGCAGTCCGTCGCCGCTGTCGTACGCGGGCAGCATTCGCGACGGGCGTTCCGGGTCGCGCAGGGCAGCGTCGAAGTCGGCCACGGCGTCGAAGACCCGTCCGGTCCGTACCGCCGCGTTGACCTGCTGCCGTACCGCTTCCAGCTCCGGCGTCCAGCGGCTCCAGCCTCCGAACGGGGTGATGGTCGCGCCGACGACCCGCAGCCCGGCGTTACGGGCGCGAAGCACCAGCTGTCGGTACCCGGCAAGGACCTGCGCCGGATCTGTCTGGCTCGGTGGCTGCTGGAGGTCGTTGACGCCGAGATGGACGAGTACGGTCCGCAGCCCCGGAAGCGACAGCACATCGCGGTCGAAGCGTGCCTGTCCGCTCGGCCCGAATCGGGCGTCGTCCAGCAGCACCCGGTTGCCGCTGATGCCGAGATTGGCGACAGCCGCACCGGGAAGGCGCCTGGCCAGTTGGTCGGGCCAGCGCAGATCGGCGTCGTCGGGTGTGCCGACGCCCTCCGCGATGGAGTCGCCGAGCACCGCGATCACCGGCCCGTGCGCACCCGTCACCTCGACACCCGTCAGCAGGAACACCGATGTGGTGCGCACGCCGTCGACGGTGTGCGAGGCATGGGTGTTGCGGTGGAAGGACAGCGGCCCGGTGGGGCCGGGGAGTCGGGTCTCCACCGTCAGAGCCGCCCCTTCGGCGGTACGCAGACCGGCGACCGGGTCACTGGTCAGCGAGGCACCCGCGGCGATCCACGCCTGCGCCCGCCCGCCGAACGTCACCGGCCGACCGGCCGCCGTCACAGGGCCGATCAGGACCGGAACCGTGCCGAAGGCGTGCCCGTAGCGCAGCCGAACCGTTCCACCCGCCGACAGCCGTACGTCGGCGGTGAACGTGCCGTTGGTCAGCCCGGCGCTCGCCACCGCGTCGGTGGCGGTCGGCGCGGTCTGCGCGGTCGCCCAGGACGTCGTCCAGCGCGATCGGCCCATGCCAGTGTTCGACGCCTCGGTGGCCTGTGCCCCCGGCGCCGTCGCGGCGACCGCCGCCAGCCCGGCCGCCGCCGTCAGTACCCCGCGTCTCGCGGGTCCCCGCTCGCTCACCGGGGGCACGCACCGGTCGGCGTGTAGTCGCTGCCGTAGGTGCCGACCGCGTCGCCACCGGTGTTGCCGCTCATCGTGTTGGTGCACACCGGGCCCTGCGGGGTGCGCATGAACTTGATGCCGCCGCCCGCGTTACCGGTGATGGTGTTGCCGTAGACACCGGTGTCGATGCCGTCGGTCGCGGTGTCGCCGCCGAGCCGGATGCCCGCGCCGACGTTGTCGTGAATGGTGTTGTAGCGGAAGATATTGCCGCTGCCGCGCGCGTCCAGCCCACCGGAGCCGGCGTCCTTCTGACCGCTGCAGTCGTTGTACTCGACGTAGTTGTTGGTCGAGTTCTCCTTCACGTCGACGCACTCATTGCCCTGGGTGGCGATGGTGTTGTGGTGGATGCGGTTGTTCCTGCTGATGTCGGGGGCCGCGTCCGGGGCGCCGTTCGCCCCCTGCTGCTCGGGGGCGGTACCGAGGTAGATGCCCTCGCCGTTCTTGCCGCCGCCGCCGAACCTGAAGTCGCTGACCCCGCAGTTGGTGATCGTGTTGCCGGAGATGTCGGCGCCGGTCACCAGATAGCGCACCCGCAGGCATTCGTCGGCGGCGTTCTTCAGTGTCATCCCGGAGATGCGCAGCCCGCCCACACCATTACCTGGAGTCGTGCTCATGACATAGATGAGTTTGAGGCGGTACCCCGACACATCGGTGGACGACCCGTGCAGCCCGTCCACGGTGAAACCGCTGAGCGTCGTCGAGTCGTGCTGCACCTGAATGATCCGGGCGTCGCCGGCCCCCTTCACGACGGCGTTCGACGGGCCGGTGAGGGTGACTCCGGCGCGCTTGGTCACGACGTCCTGCTTGTACGTACCGGCGGCGAGGTTCACCACCGAGCCTGTCGGCGCCAGATCGACGGCCTTCTGGATCGTGGCGAGCGGGGCGCTCACCGACGTACCGGCGTTGGAGTCGCTGCCGGACGGCGACACGTAGTACGCGGTGGCGGCCTCGGCGGCCACGGACGGCGGCGGGAAGGCGAGCGGGGCGCTCGCCGCGAGCGCGGCGACGAGAGTGGTGCGTAGTACACGGCTCATGGGGTGTGCCTCCTGGGATCTGCGAAGGACAGAGCGAGCAGTACGGGGATGCTGGGGCCGAGGAGCAGGGGCCCCAGCGGTACGACGAGGGAGAGCAGCGCGGCGGAGATCACCGCGCCGAGCAGTGCGGTGCCACGGGCCGCGGACCCGAAGCCGAGGCCCAGCGCGCCGCGCGACCAGGTGCGGACCGTGCCGTGCGGCGACCGTCCCGCCTCGGCCGCGAGCGCCACATGATGGATGACCAGCACGGCCGCGATGCCCACCTGCGCGGCGAGCAGCACGAACGTCCACGGCTCCGAACGACCCGGCAAATAAACGATGTTGGCGCTCAGGACGAGTCCCGCAGCGGTGGACGCCAGACAGTGGCGCCACAGGGTCCGCCAGTATTGCGGGAAGGCGGTGAACGTGTGGATGAAGCAACGGCTGTCGCCGTCGGCCCGCCACCGCTGCAGGGCGTGTCCCATCGCGGCGAGCGCGGGCAGCCAGGTCACGACACCGAGGGACAGCACGGCGAACGCGGCTCCGGCGGCGGCCGGGTAGGCCACGAACTCCAGCCGGCGCAGCAGCGTCGGCCAGCCGGACGAGAGGGTTGCCCGCATGGTCAGCCGACCTTTCCTGTGTACGGTTCCGCGACGTCGAGCAGCGCGCGACCGTCCCGCTCCAGCCGGGTCGCCGCCACCACATACGGGGCCGACCCGTCGCCGCCGAGCAGTACCGCCGCCGCGTCGGCCGAGACAGCGCCGGTACGGATGCGACGGGCGACGGGGGAGAGGAGCACGGTCTCCTCGCCGAAGGCGACCCCCTCGCCCTGCGCGCACACGACCCGCTTCACTGCGGTCGGTTCGGTGTCCGGATCCACGTCCGGGACGATCGCCGTGAGAAAGAGGCCGTGGGCCGACCGCGCGGTCGTGGCACGCAGCGTGTGCAGCGTGCGGGTGATACGCAACTCCGGCGTGCTGGACGTCGGATTGGCCTCGACCTCGGTGGCCTCGGAGACGACCGTGGTGTCGGACGGCGCGAACTGCCGCACCAGTGCCGAGGCCGCCCCCGACCGGATCAGCCGGCCGCCGTCCGGCCGAGGCTCGGTCGGCCGGTCGGTCTGGAGCAGGAACGTCCACTCCCGCTCCGCGTCCGCCTCCGCCAGGTCCAGCAGTACGAGCCGCCCCGACGGGGTGAACACCAGCGTCCGGTCCAGCCGCCGCACCCTCAGCGCCGGGTCGTACATCGCGGCGATCTCCGCAGTGGCATGCGCCCAGCCGGAGTCGGGGGAGACCAGCACGTCACGCTGCCGGGCCTGCCGCTCGTACGGGATGTCCTTGTAGACGTGGTAGCGGTCCTCGTCCGCGTACCCCTGTCCGTCCACCAGCAGCAGATTGTGGTGCGCGGCCCGCTTACGGTTGCTGTAGCCCTCGTCGACCGCGAGGAACGCCCCCTGCGAGACCAGCACGAACGAGCCCGAATCGGGGTGGTGGTGCCCCTGGTCGAGGGTCTCCCAGCCCCGCTCGGCCCGGTGCTTCGCCGATGTCTCCCACGCCCTGTGGCCCCCGCCGGGGCTTGCCTTGAACGAGACGAGTGTCGCGTCGTCGTCCCATCCGGTACGGGCCGCCAGCAGACCCAGATCAGGGAAGAACGCCCTCGTCGCGGTGGGGCGGGCACCGGCCACGGACGGGTCGTACCAGAGGTATTCGAGATACGCCTCCGGCAGGATCCCCGGCCGCACCCCGCTCTCCGCCGCCTCCTGCCACAGCAGTTCACCCGAGGAGAGATCACCCAACCACTGCGCCTCCGGGATGCCGTACTGCGCCGCGAGACGGTAGTACAGCCCCGCGCTGTGCCCACTGCGCCGGTCGTGACAGTCGCCGTGGTCGACGTTGAACGCGAAGCCGGGGGCCATCTGGTGCAGCCGGTAGTCGAAGGTACGGGAGAGGAAACCGCCCCGCCCCCACCAGTCGATGCCCTCCGCCTCCTGGAGGAGATCCAGATGGATGGCGAGGAAGGGCACACCGTAGCGCCAGTACACGACACCCTCGGCGTGCGAACCGTCCTCGGGCATCACGTCGAGGACCGTGCCGAGATTGTCCTTGGCGCGCTCGGTCCACTCCTCCTTGCCCAGCACATATCCGGCCGTCGCCAGACCCGCGTAACAGATCCAGTTGTGGTTCTGCCAGTACGACGACGACCACCAGCCGCCCTCGCTCGCCACCGCGTACTCGTACATCCGCCGCCCCTGGAGCAGCAGCTTGTACCGCAGCAGCGCCCGCACCCCGTCCGGCAGATCGTCGCCGATCCACCGGTACGCGAGAGACAGATGGTGCAGCAGCCAGCCGGCGTCCAGATCGCGGTCCGGCATATGGGCCTTGCCCCAGTGCGGCAGCCGCACCGCGGCCTCGATCCAGCGGCGGCTCTCCGCCAGATGGGCCGGATCACCGCCGACCCGGTAGGCCAGCGCCGGGTTGGAGGCAGCCGGGCCCAGCCACGTGATGCTGGCCAGAGGGTGCGTACGGGGCGGGGTCAGCCCGCGGTGGCGGGCGGCCTCCTCGTACAGCCGCGCCTCCTGCGCGGGGCGTGGGCCGGGCGGCGGGGTCGCCGAGAGCAACAAGGGTCAGTCCTCCGTCCGAAACCGTGCGGTGCCGCCGTCGGCCAGCGCGACCGTCAGCACCCCGTCACCGTCCAGTCGTACATCGGTCACGGCAGGGCCCGCCGACGCCGCCTGATACACCGAGGCGAAGGTGATCCGTTCCGCCTCCGCGGTGAAGTCGACCCGGGTACGCGTGCGCTGCGGATCGTCGGCCGGACCGGGGCCGGGCCGCGTGACCGGGCGCACCGTCCGCGCCGGCGTGTGGGTGTGCCAGCCGTGCAGGGTCTCGTCGCCGTACCACGTGGTGCGAACCGGACCCGCGGCCTGGAGCTGGATGTCCAGCGCGACACCGGGACGCAACTGCGCGGTGAACCGCCGCGCGTCCTCGGCGCGCACGGTCAGCAGATCGACCAGATAGCTGTCGCCGAGCGCGACCTGCCGTACCGCACGCACACCCTGGTACGCCGCCGTCACCTCGGCCGTGACGGACGAGCTGTCCGAGCCGAGCAACCGCCCGGCGCACTCGGCCTGTTCGGCACCGTCCACCCGGAACGCGGGATGCGCCTCGGTCGATGCGTACAGATCACGGAACTCGGCGTGCGCGTAGGGAACTTGACCAGGATCGGGCTGCCACGGCGTGCTGTCCCCGTACAGATAGAGCGACAGCTTGTCGCGGTGCCCGTGCGAGCCGCCGTGCGGACCGAAGTCCAGCAGCGCGTGGACGCCCGCGTGGTGCAGCACTGCGTATCCGGCCGTCGGGAACACCGTGACGGGATCGGGCGCCGGACGCTGAGGCAGTGGTGGTCCCGCGAACCAGCCGCCCAGCTCGCGGTCGAGCCCGTCGTCCTGCGCGCCGAGTTCGGCGCGGGCTCGCGCGGCCACCGCGTCGAGTGCGGGGGAGGGACTCAACTGCTGTGACAGAGCCACGAGTTCGAGCCACTCCAAGGCGAGCGGACCGCGCAGATACGGGCCGTCGTGCAGCGCGGGCAGGATACCGCCGGACGTGGCGATCGCCGCGAGCACGTCCGTCATCCCGGCCAGCACACCCACCACATCGGACGGCACGGCCGCCGGGTCGGTGCCCCGCAGCGCGAGCAGCGCGGCCCGCAGCACGAACCCATGGTAATAAGTGCTGCCCTCCCACTCCCAGCCGTCATCGGCGACCGCGACGCGCAGATGTGCGTACAGCCCGTGGTCGCCCTCCAGCCACCGCTTGCCACCGTCCCACTCCAGGCCACGCGCCGCGGCGGCGCCCCGACTCGCCGCCACACCGGCGGCGTTGAGCCACGCGGTGTAGTTGGAGGCGAGATCGCCCTGTCCGGTCAGCACGTCCCGGGCGTCGAGAGCGGCCTGCTCCAGTGCGTCGAGGAGCGGCAGCACGCCTGCCAGGCCATCGGTGGACTGTTCGGCGAGCGTGATCACCGTGTGCCCGATGCTGACCGCCCAGATGGCGTCGGTCAGCGCCTGGTGGAAGAGCCGGCCGCGCAGCATCCAGCGTTGCGCCTCGCCGTGCCGCTCGGTGGCGAGCGACGCGTACAGACCCGCGTACTCGACGAGCCGCGCCACCGCCTGAGCGCGCTCGCCCCGGTGGGCGAGCACCCTCAGATGCCGCGCCCACGCCTGGTGCGACAGCACCAGCCAGGCACCGCGCACCGCCTCGTCGTCCACCCGGCAGCCGTAGGCACAGCGCGCACCGCCCGCCGGGAACACCCCGGCGAGCAGATCACCGTGGTCGAGTTCCACGCCGTGCGCCGGGCAGACGTACGCGTGCCACCAGCCGCCGCGCTCCCGGGCGATTCCCCTCAACGCGGCCACACGCCACCGTCGATGTCCACCGTGGTGGCGGTGAGGAAGCCGGACGACGGCGACGCCAGATGGACGACCGCCGCGGCGACGTCCTGCGGGGTGCCGGCCCGGCCGACCGGGATGCCCGCCTCCATCGCCTGCTGCGCCTCGGGCGCCGTGAAGGTGTCGTGGAACGCGGTGCCCTTGATGAAGCCCGGCGCCACGGTGTTGACCGTGATGCCGGTACCGCCGAGCTCCTTGGCCAGGCCCTTGGTGAAGCCGCGGACACCGGCCTTTGCCGCCGCGTAGGCGACCGAACCGGGGCCGCCGCCGTTGTGCGCGGCCAGCGAGGACATGGTGATGATGCGCCCGGCCGACGACTTCGTCAGATGCGGCAGCGCGGCCCGCACGGTACGGAACGTCGACGTCAGATTCGTGGAGACAACCTGCTCGAAGTGGTCGTCGGACATCTCCGCGATCGTGGCCCGGCCGATCAGATGGCCCGCGTTGCAGACGAGGACGTCCAGCCCGTCGAGGAAGCCGGCCGCCTCCTCGACGAGCCGGTCCACGTCGTCGGTCACGGTGACATCAGCCTTGAACGCCTTTGCCCTGCGGCCGAGCGCCTCGATCGCGGAGACCGTCCTCGCGGCCTCGTCGGCGGAGGAGTGGTAGTGGACGGCGACATCGGCGCCCGCCTCGGCGAGGGCGACGGCGATGGCGCGGCCGATACCGTGGCCCGCCCCCGTCACCAGTGCGCGGGAGCCGTTGAGATCAGCAGACATGGAGAAAAAACCTTTCGGTGACCGGCCGCTCGGACCGGAACCGGTCACTTGAGACCGGCGGTTGCGAAGCCCTGCACGAAGTAGCGCTGGCCGATGAGGAAGAGAATGACCATGGGAAGGGTGGCCAGCGTGGTGCCGGCCATCAGGAAGTGCCACTGGGGGCCGTTCTCCGTCTTGAAGACGGAGAGCCCGACCTGGATCACTCGCAGGCTGTCCGTACGGGTCACCAGCAGCGGCCAGAGGAAGTTGTTCCACGACGACTCGAAGGTCAGCAGCGCCACCGTGGTGAGCGCGGGCTTGACCTGCGGCGTCATGATCCGGGCGTAGATCCGGAACTCACCGAGACCGTCGAGCCTGGCCGCTTCCTCCAGCTCCACCGGAAGATCGAGATAGAACTGGCGGAAGAGGAAGACCGCGAACGGGGTGACGGCGCCCGGAACGATGAGCGCCCACCAGGAGTCCAGCCAGCCGCTGCCGCCCTGGCCGAAGATGTCGTTCCCGCCGGCCAGCGGCATGAAGCGGACGATCAGGAACTCGGGCAGGACCTTGGTGTACGTCGGGATCATCAGCGCGGCGACGAAGGCGTAGAAGATGACCTCACTGCCGCGGAACCTGATCCGGGCCAGTGCGTACCCGGCCATCGACGCCACCACCACATTGATGAGGGTGTGGCTGAACGCGATGATGAAGCTGTTGCGCGCGTACGTCGCGAACGGCGCCGCCTTCAGCGCTTCGACGTAGTTCCCGAACTCCCAGTGTTCCGGGAGGAGTCCGGCATCCTGCGAGGCGATCTCCACCGGCGACTTGAGCGATGTGATCACCATCCAGACGAACGGCACCACCATCATCAGTGAGACGACGGACAGGGTCAGATAGAGCGCGATCCGGTTGACGGAGAGCGGCTTGCCCTTCGTCAGGGGCCGGGCCTTCTCCGTAACCCCGGGCCTTTGCAGCTCAGTTGTGGCCACGGGTGCCTCCCATGATCCGCCGGTTGACCAGGGTGAAGCCCATCAGCAGTACGAACAGCACCAGTGACTGCGCGCAGGCGTAGCCGACGCGGAACTCCCGGAAGGCGGACTTGTAGATCTCATACGTCATCATCGTGGTGCTGTTGGCCGGGCCGCCGTCGGTCAGGATGTAGATCTGGTCGAACGACTGGAACGCGCTGATCATCGACGTGATGAGCACGAAGAACGTCGCGGGCTTCAGCAGCGGCAGCGTGATCGAGAAGAACTGCCGCACCTTGGTCGCGCCGTCCACCGAAGCCGCCTCGTACAGCTCCTTCGGCAGGGACTGCAGCGCGGCCAGGTAGATGAGCATCTTCATGCCGATGCCCTGCCAGATACCGACCAGGATCACTGACGGCATCGCCCACGAGGTCGAGGCGAGCCAGGCCGGACCGTCGATCCCGAGGAGCGAGAGCAGTGTGTTCAGCAGCCCGTTGCCCGGGTTGTAGATCCACAGCCAGACCAGCGCGATCGCGACGGTCGCCGTGACCTGCGGCAGGAAGACCGCGGTACGGAAGATGCCCCGTGCCTTGAGGCCGGTGTGCAACGCCAGGGCCACGAGCAGCCCCAGCATCATGCCGAACGGCACGGTGAAGAAGGTGTAGACGACGGTGTTGACGATGGACTTGCGGAAGACCGCATCGCCCATCATCTCCCGGAAGTTGTCCAGGCCCACGAACTGCGGCGCCGTCAGCACGTCGTACTTCGTGAAGGCCAGAACCACCGATGCGACGACCGGCAGGCCGATCCAGAGCGAGGCATGCAGCAGCGCGGGCGCCACCATGAGCATGCCGGCGCGTTGCCTGCGGCGCCCCGGTCCCGTCGGTGTGCGACCGGTGCGCTTCTTCGCGACCGGGGGCCCGGACGGGGAAGGAGGCGGCGCGGGCCGTGCTTTCAATGCGGATGTCGCTCCCACAGTGACGGGTCCTTACATCCGGCCGATGGCGGCCTCGGCGAGCCGGCCGAGTTCCGCGATGGCGTCCTTCGCGGACTGGTTGCCCACGATCGCGGGCTCCAGGGTGGGCTTGATCTTTTCGCGGATCTCCATCCAGGCAGCGGTGCCGCCCTCCGAACATGCGTCGCCCATGCTCTGCAGGGAGAGATCGACGAACTTGTTCTCCTTCACATAGCTGGAGTCGCTGAGGTCCTTCAGTCCGGGAACCGATCCTCGCTGCTTGGCCGCACCGAGGATCGACTCGGGCGTCGCGAGGTACTCGACGAGGGCACGGGCCGCTGCCGGGTGCTTGGAACTGGCCGACTGGGTGACGAGCGTGCCGCCCTGGAGCATCGCGGGCTTGCGGTTGGCGAGGATGAACGCCCCGAGCTTGTCGTCCTTGATCAGGTCCGGCGTCTGTTCGCCGACCTGGCTCCACAGCCCACTGGTGGTCATCATCATCGACGCCTTGCCGGTCTGTACGTTGGTCGGGGCGCCGGTGTCCGTCTTCTTGGCGTAGACGGCGGAGCCGTCCTTGATCAGGTCCTTGAAGAACTGCAGAGCCTCGACCCCGCGGGCGTCGGTGAACAGCACCTTCTTGCCGTCCTCGCTGAACAGCTGGCCACCGTTGGCGAAGAGAAAGGTCTCCCAGCACTGGCGCAGATTGATGGAGAACGGGTCGAACCCGATCCGGCCGTCCGCGGTCAGCTGCTTGGCCACGGCGCGCAGTTCGGCCCAGTTCGCCGGGGTCTTCTTGATCCCGGCCTCGGCGAAGTGGTCCTTGCGGTAAACGACGATGCGGGTGTCGAGGACTACGGGCAGTGCGTACAACTTGCCGTCGTACCGGGACGGTTCGAGGACCCGCTTCTCGTAGTCGTGCGCGGTGGCGAACTTCTCGGGCAGCTCCGCGATCGCCTTCTTCGCGGCGAACGGCGGGATCCAGCCCACGCCCATCATCAGCACGTCGGGCAGCAGACCGCCCGCGAGCCCCGTGGTGATCTTCTCGTTGAGCTGATCGTACGTGGTGTAGTCCACGTTCACCTTGACGTCCGGGTACTTCTTCCGGAACCCGCCGAGAATCTCCTTTTCCAACAGCACCTTGCCGTCGGCGCCTTCGAAGATCGGGGTGAGTAGCGTGATCTCGCCTTCGACGGGGCCGTCGGCGGAGCCTGCCGTCGAAGTGCCGGTGCCGCACGCACTGAGGGCGGCGGCAGCGGTGCCGGCGCCGATGGCAGCAAGCAGCGACCGTCTTTTGAGTTCCATGGGACACCCCTTTTGAGGCGGAGACTGTGGATCGATCCAGCGATGACAACCCGGCCATGGCTGGGAAGCGCTGGTAAATCGATGCACTGATGCTAGGAACGCCCCGAGAGAGACGTCAACAGCTGATGCACATGAATTTTCAGGGATGTTAACGGGTGTACCGGTGAACCAAGTTCAGTAAATCGATACACTGGTAAGGTCAGACGCGTTCCGAACCGGAGGTGGCATGAGCGGGGTAACGATCCATCAGGTCGCGGAGGCCGCAGGGGTCTCCGCGAGCACGGTCTCCAACGTCCTCAACGGGCGTACGGACCGTATGCAGGCGGCCACGCTGGCGCGCGTGGAGCAGGTGATCGAGCAGCTCAGCTACCGGCCCAACCGCGCGGCCCGGATGCTGCGAACGGGCCGCATCAAGGTCATCGGTCTCATCGTGCCGTCCGTCGCCAACCCGTTCTGGGGGGCGCTCGCCCGTGAGCTGGAGGCCATCGCGCTCGCCGAGGGCTATCACGTACTGCTCTGCAACAGCGAGCGCGATCCGGCCCGCGAGCTCAAGTACGGCGAGGAGTTGCTCGCGGACGGGGTCAGCGGAGTGGTGCTCTGCTCCTCGCTTCCCTCGCTCGACCATGTGACACCGCTGCTCAGCCGTGGACTGAAGATGGTCGCCTTCGACCGCACCGCACAGGCGGGCGACCCGCCGTCGCTGGCCTCCATCAGCGTCGACAACGCGATGGGTGCCGAGCTCGCTACCCGTCATCTGATCGAACTCGGCCACCGCCGCCTGGCGTTCGTCTCCGGCTCGGTGAACAGCGTCAACCGCCGCGAGCGGCTGCGCGGCTTCCGGTCCGCCCTGGAAGCAGCAGGCCTCGATCCGGCCGACGCGATCGTCTGGCCCGGTGCCGACACCGCCGAGTTCGGTGACAAGGACGCCGCCGAACTGGGGCGGAACGCCGCCAGGGAACTCCTCGGCGGGCTGCGCCCGCCCACCGCGTTCGTCGCCATCAACGACATGTGCGCGATCGGGATCTGCCGGGGCGCCAAGGATGCCGGACACAGCGCGGGACAGGACGTCTCGGTGGTCGGCTTCGACGACATCCTCCTCGCCGACCTCTTCGAACCGCCGCTCACGACGGTCCGCCAGCCGCTGCCGGAGATGGCCGCGGAGACGTTCCAGCAACTGCGGGCGCGGATCGACTCGGCCCCCGCAGCGGGGCGCTCGCTGCTCATCCGGCCGAGGCTGGTCGTACGGGAGTCGACGGCTCCGGCCCCGTCCGTTCCTGCCGCCACGGTTCCGGGACCGGGCGGGGCCGGGCGGCCTGTTACGGGCCGGTCGGCGTAGAGCTGCCGGATCGACCCCGGGCGGGGTCAGGAGCGGGTAGTGGACGGCAGATTGAGGATCTCGGCGGTGGTGCCGGTCTCGGCGAGGCGGGGGAGGTCTTCTCGATAGCTGTGGTGGTGGGCGTCGGCGTCCGTTTCGGTCATGGCGCCGGTAGCCGTCGTGACGCGGTAGCCCTGCTCGCGGTCGGTGGACTCCACGCCGAGGCTGGTCCCGGCGCCGGTGAGCGCGATCCGGGTCACGCCGCGGCGGCGCGGGTGCGGGGTCGGGGTCGGTGCCGTGGAACCCCGACCGGTTCTGCTTGGTGATGGGGCTCGAGGAACAACCGGACGGAACCTGCACGAGTACCGCCACTCGCTCCGGACCCACCTCGCAGAGGCCGGGGCGGGCCTGTTGATGGACGGTGAGTCAGAGTGCGGTCGGGCGGTTGGGGAGGTCCTGGGCGGTGCGAGGAGGCCGGACCGGTCGCTCCCAGAGGCCGGCCAGGTGCGCGTGGAGGACGTCATGTGCCTCCTGCGGGGTGAGGTGGCCGACGAGGACGTGCGCGGTGAGGCCGTCCGCGAGGGCGAGAAGGGTGCGGGCCTCGCGTTGCGGATCAAGGGGCACGGCGCAGTCGGCGCCCTCGCCGGCTTCCGCGATGAGGCGGGTGAACGACTCCTGCAGCGTTGCGTAGTTCGCCTTCAGCGTCCTTGCAAGCGCCTCGCTGACAGCCGCTTGCGCGATGAAGGCGAGCCAGACCCTGGCCTCGGCGCGCTGCTCTCCACGGAGCAGTGAGATCTCGGTGGCCGCGTGTCCCAGGGCGGTGCTCGCCGACTGGGCCGGGCTCCTGACAAGGCGGGCCTGTACGCGCTCGCCGATCCGCTCGCCGATGTGCCCGAGAGTGAACACGAGCATCTCTTCCTTGGTGCGGAAGCACCGCTGAACGGCGCCCATCGACACCTGTGCGCGGGTGGCGACATCGCGAAGGGTGACGCCCTCCAGCCCGTGTTCGTCGGCCAGACGGCAGACGGCCTCGGCGATGAGGCGGCGTCGGCTCACGTGATCCACCTGTCTGGGCATGCCCGGTCGCCTCCCTTTCTCGCTGCGCTCCGCTTCGCAGCGCAGTCTATTCGATGCGCACGTATCGGTTCCAGGGGTAGAGTTCCGATGCAAGCGCATCGGAACGTGGACGAGGAAGGAAGAGCCATGCAGGACGCCCTGTGGAAGATGTCGGCCGCCGCGCAGGCGGAGGCCGTGCGCAGCGCAGAAGTCTCAGCTCTCGAGCTGATCGACAGTCACCTGGATCGCATCGCCGAGGCCAACCCCCAGGTGAACGCGGTCACTCAGCTCCTGGCGGAGCGCGCACGTGAGGCCGCGGTACGGATGGACCGTCGGCGGGCGGCCGGTGGAGCGCTGGGGCCGCTCGCGGGCGTGCCGTTCACGGTGAAGGAGAGCACCGCCGTCGAAGGCGTGCCGACCACGTTCGGTACGGAGCGCTTCCGCGATCTGGTGGCGCCGGCCGACGCACCCCCGGTGGCACGGCTGCGCGCGGCCGGGGCCATCCCCATCGGGCACAGCAACATGCCCACCCTGATCCTGGCGGGGATGCACACGCGCAGTGAGCTGTTCGGCGACACGGTCAACCCGTGGGACAGCAGCCGGACACCGGGCGGCACCAGCGGGGGCGACGCCGTGGCCGTCGCCACGGGCATGGCGGCGCTCGGGCTCGGCAACGACTCCGGTGGGTCGGTGCGCGTCCCGGCCCAGTTCTGCGGTGTGGCCGGGCTGAAGCCGTCCACGGGCCGGTTCCCCGCCGACCACCGCATTCTCGGCCCGGACGACCCCGGCCCGGCGTCCCAGATGCTGGTCACCGACGGCCCGCTGGCCCGGTGCGTGGGCGATCTCAGGCTTGCTTACGAGGTGCTGGTCGGGACCGATCCGCGAGACCCACGGGCCGTGCCGGTGCCCGCCTACGGCGAGCCGCTCGCCGGGCCGGTGAAGGTCGCGGTCGTGGCGGACCCCGGCGGGCACGGCGTCCACCCCACGGTGCGCGGAGCCATCGCGACCGCGGCCGACGCGCTCCGCGACGCCGGATACGACGTGCGCGAGGTGCAGGACGTACCGCGGATGGACGAGGCCATGGAGGCGTACGGCCGGATCACTGTCACCGAGTTCGCCCCGACCTGGCCGGTGGTGCGCAAGCTGCTCGGCAAGGGCGGGGACCGCTATATCGAGATGACGATGGAGCAGACCCCGCCCGCGAGCGCGGACGAGTTCATGAAGTTGATGGGCACCTGGATGAACATTCGTCGCTCATGGGCCGAATTCCTCGACGAGTACCCGCTGTTGCTCGGCCCGGTCTTCACCGAACCACCGGTCGAGCCGGGGCTGGAGTCGCGTGACAGGTCAGGCCGGGACCGGGTCGGGTCGGGAATGCGCCTGTGCACCGTGACCAGCTTCGTAGGCGTACCCGGCGTGGCCATACCGACCGGGATGGTCGACGGGCTCCCCTCCGGAGTGCAGATCGTCGGGCGCGCGTTCCGGGAGGACCTGTGCCTGGGCGCGGCCCAGGCGATCGAGGACCGGATCGGAGTTCTCACACCGGTCGACCCGCGCGTGGGAGGCCGGACTGATTGAGCCCTTGGGCCATGGAGGGCGGCACCCTCGGCTCGCTGGGCGCAAATCCGGTGCCCGGGGGAGGCGTCGGGCAGCGGACCTTCAGCCAGTGGTACGGGAGGGCCTCCTGGATGGCGCTGCCGAACTCGACGTCGGTCCGCCACCACTCCTCGCTTTCCCGTTCGGCCCTCCAGGCTTTCGTGCGGCAGGCCGACGAGCGGTACCGGCGGGACCTGCTGCCCTCGGGCAACGGGATACCGCACCGGCTCGCGCGGCCGGACGTTCCTCCCGTCCGGCTGTGCGAGCTGGTGCGGCCCGTTGGCGGTCATTCCTCGTCGGTGGCGTCCTTGTCGCGCAGCGGCCGGGCGACTCCGGGCCGGTCCGGTCGCGCAGCCGGGTGCGCTGCCCGGTACCCGCTTGCACGCTCAGACCCCGTGGCCCCCTCGGACCGGCTTGTGCGCTCAGACGCGATTGACGCGGTACACATCCCGTACGCAGAGGTTGAGGACCGTGGTGGCCACGATGGCGCCGGCACAGACCAGGAGCACGGACCGGTCGGCCCAGGCATGTGCGGCGAATGCGGTGACGAGGTAGCCGAGCGGAATCGCGACGCGTTCCCCGACACCGTTGAACGAGCTCATGCGCCCCAACTCCTTCTGAGGAACATGCTGTTGGAGTGCAGTGGTCCATGCCACGATGGCGACATCCAGCCCGATCCCCGCCAGCACGGCACTGAGCAGCACCCAGGGCAGGGCCAGGCCCATGCCCAGCGCCATCGGTGGCAGGCAGATGGCGCAGCCGGTGATGATGGCAACGGCCAGTAGGCGGTACGGCTTCCAGCGCAGGCACACCAGCGTCCCCGCCAGCAGCCCGAACGCGAACGCGCCCTGGACGAGCCCCCAGGAACGCGCCCCCTCGTAGTGCTCCTCGGCGACGACCGGGCCGAGGAGCTGAAAGCCTGCCAGCCAGGCGGCGACCACGACGGTCCCGGCGGCGGTGTACGTCCATAGCCAGGTGCGGGAGCGGAAACCGGACCACCCCGACCGCAGGTCGGCCAGCGCGCTCCCCGTCGTGACCGGCGCGCCCAGCCGCAGACCGAGCAACAGGAGCGCCGCGACCAGGAAGGTGAGCGCATCCCACGACAGGGCCCACGCCGGACCGCCGACCGCGACGATCAGCCCTCCGACGACCGGTCCGAGCACCTTGACGGCGTTGTTCGGCAGCCGGACCAGTGCATTGGCCTGCTGGAGGTGCTCCGCCGCGACGAGCTGTCCCACCACGCCCGTCGCGGCCGGACCGGTGAAGGCCACGGCGATCCCCGAGACGAAGCCGCACGCGGCGATCGAAACGGTGGTCGCCTGATGCGTGGCCACCAGCAGGGCGAGCACCCCCTGCGCGGCCGCGGACAGGAGGTTGCCCAGAAACAGGATCCGGCTGCGCGACAGGCGGTCCGCGAGGACGCCGCCCGCGATGGTGAGGACGATCGTCGGGACCGAGTTCGTGGCCAGCACGATGCCGAGCGAACCGGCCCCTCCGCCCTGTCCGATCACCGCGTAGGCGAGCGCGAGAGGAGCCATCGCGGACCCGGTCGCCGAGACGAGACTGGCGAGCACGAATCGCCGGAAAGCGGCAACACGCAGCGGTTTCAGAGGAGTTGTCGGCAGTTCGACAGCGGCCTTCATGATCCTCCTGTGATCGGCACAGCGAGCACCCTAGCTCCTGTCCTCAGGAGCGGTCGCAGCGGTACGCGTACGGCCTGTCCCGTCCGCCGGGCTGGGTGTCCGGCGCGGTCAGAGGCGTTGCTCGGCAAGGTCGAGCCAGTGCTCGACGTCGCCCGGGGCGAAGTGCCTGATGGCCCAGTCGGTCATGCGCAGACTCATATGCGCCCAGGAGGGACGCAGGACGTCCTCGGGCAGGCCGTCCAGGAGGTCGTCGAGGCGGCTCGTGACGTCCGGTGCCTGCTCATTCGCGTGCAGCCCGAAGCGCAGGGTGACCAGATCGAAACGGCGGTCACCCCGGCCGGCGCCGTCCCAGTCGATGACGCCGGTGACCGAGCCGTCGACGGCGAGCAGGTTGCCCTGGTGGAAGTCCTGGTGCACGACGTCGTGCCCGGCCAGGCGGTGCGGGTGATCGGCCCCGACCGACCTGATCCGCCGCTCCAGGTCACCGCTGCGCCGGCTGTGCCGACGCAGCGGCTCGTGAAGACAGTAGCCGGGGCCGTCGTCGAGCAGATACAGGTTCATCGACGGGACATCCGTACGCCCGGCCAGCAGCCCCGCCTGCGACTCGTTGAGGCTGAGTGCCTGGTCCAGCCCATGGTGGTCCAGACGCCGCATCGGCGTGCCCGGCAGGAGCTCCTGGACCAGCGCCACCGCTTGACCCACCTGGACCGCCAACTCCGTCGACGGGCAGGGGTACCCCTGCCCGCGCAGTACCTCGCAGACCGCCAGCGGTCCTGTCCGCAGATCCTCGATGCGGGTGTCCGGCCGCGATTTCAGCACGGAACGGTGACCGTCGGGCCACCGCACGTACGCGGCACCTACCTCCCCTCCGGAACAGGGCCCCTCCACGATCAGCCGGACACCTGTCTCGGCATGCAGGGCCGCTGCCAGCCGGTCGGCATCGAGTCGCACGGCGCGTGTCCATGTCTGCGCAGATGTGGTCATCGGAGCATTCTCCGCTGCCGGCTTGCCGCTCCAGGAGGGGGCGCCGCCGACGCACTGCTGCCCCGGGGTCGTCCGTACGGCCGCTGTGACCGTGCCGGGAGAGAGGGACGGCCCTTCCCCGGCACGGCCGGTCAACGGTTCGACGGCCCGCTACGGCCCGTCAGGCCCGCCAGGCCCGCCACGGCCTGAACCGGTCCGCTGCGGTCCGCCCCGGTCCGCCGAAGCCCGAATCGGCCCGAATCCGTTCGTCTCAGTCCGACGAGGCCGTCCACCCCAGCGCCTCGATGCGCGCGGCATCGCCGTTCCGACTGTCGTCGAAGACCGCCCGGGTGCCGTCCTCGACCCGCACCGCGTCCACGTACACCCCGCGCCCGACGTACAGCTGATCCGTGGCGTACCGCCACCGCAGCCGCACCTCCTTGCCGCGCCAAGCGGCGAGGTCCGCGTCGAGACGGTGCCAGACGCGGCCGGACCAGCCGGAGACCGAACCCGTCGGACGGGGTTCGGGCTCGGGTTCCGGGTGGTGGTCACCGGTCATCGGTGCGGTGGTGAACGGCACCGGCTGCCAGGTCGCCCCGGCGTCCGTTGATGCCTCCAGGTAGAGGAAGTCGGATCCGGGCTCGGTGTCCCACCAGAGGGCCGAGCTCAGCCGGGCCCGTGCCGACGCGAGACGCAGCGCGGGCAGCGTGAGCGTGGCGCTGGTGGCACTGGCCAGTCCCGAGAACCACGCCGTACGTCCCCGGGCCGGGCGGACCGCGACGGCGCGCGCCATCTGATTGGCGGTGGCGACGCGCGGCGCACTGCCGGAGCGCCAATTGCGCACCGGGTGCACCGAGTTGCCGAGGACGATCAGGAACGAGTCGGTTGTCGGGTCCAGGACGAGGCTGGTGCCGGTGAAACCGGTGTGGCCCGCCGTACGCGGGGTGGCCATCGCCCCCATGTACCAGTGCTGGTAGAGCTCGAAACCCAGACCGTGCGCATCTCCGGGGAACGCGGTGTTGAAGTCCGTGAACAGCAGGTCCACCGATTCCGCGGAGAGGATCCTCGCCCGGCCGTAGACACCGCCGTTGAGCAGCGTGCGGGCGAGGATCGCGAGGTCCCAGGCGCAGGAGAAGACTCCGGCGTGGCCCGCCACACCGTCCAGGCTGTACGCGTTCTCGTCGTGCACCTGGCCCCAGACCAGTCCGCGGTCCAGGCCGGACCAGGGGAGCCGGGCGTCCTCGGTCGCGGCGATCTTCTGCTTCCAGGAGGCCGGCGGGTTGTACCGCGTGCGCTGCATGCCGAGCGGAGCGGTGATCTCCTCGCGGAGCAGTACGTCCTCGGTGCGGCCGGTGATCTTCTCCAGTACCAGTTGCAGCGAGATCAGATTGAGGTCGGAGTAGAGGTACACCGTGCCGGGCAGGTTGGCCGGCGCCTCGTTCCACAGCAGCTCCAGCTTCCCCTCCCGCGTCGGAGCCTTGTACAGCGGAATCCAGGCACGGAAGCCCGAGGTGTGCGTGAGGAGCTGACGGATGGTGATGTCCTGCTTGCCGCCACCGGCGAAATCGGGCAGGTACGAGGCGACCTTCGCCTCCAGCTCCAGCTTGCCGCGCTCGATCTGCTGCACGGCCAGGATCGAGGTGAACAGCTTGGAAACCGAAGCCAGGTCGAAGACCGTGTCCTCGGCCATGGCGATCTGCTGATCGGGTGGGAACTCCACCCCCGTATCGGTCTTCTCGTCGTAGGCCGCGTAGCGCACGGCCTTGCCGATCGGGTGGTGCAGGGCCACCGTGCCGCCGCGGCCGGCGAGCAGTACCGCCCCGGCGTACCAGGGATGCTTGGGGGAATTGGAGAGGAACTTCTCCGCATCGGTGACCAATTGGTCCAGCGGCTCCTGCAACAGCCCGGCGCGGGCGGCGGATCCGCGCCGCAGCGTCGGCCGGCCCTGCGCGGACGCCGCGTCGGTCCCGGTCCCTGCGCGCATACCCGACGACTCCGCTTCCGACTCCATGGCCGACGCCCGCTCCGCGAACGGAATCGGCGCCAGGGCGAGTGCTCCGCCCAGAGCCAGCATCCCACCGCCCAGCCTGCGCCGGCTGATCCCTCTCCCGGCCGCGTCCTCGGTCATCCGGAACCCCTTCCTGCCGTTACCTGCCGCGTGAAAGTAACTTTCGAAATCGTGTCCGACAGTGAAACTTCCTGCCGGAGCAGAGATTACTGTCACCACTGCCGTCGCGGAGGTCCCCGGCGTCACAAAGAATCTGACACTGCATCAGAAAATCTCTTCCCTCGCCTGTCCGACTGCGGCATCCTGCGGCCCATGGAGACGGAGCTGAGCAAGAAACTGGGAGTCGAGCACGCCATCTTCGGCTTCACGCCGTTCCCCGCGGTGGCCGCTGCCATCACCCGGGCCGGCGGATTCGGCGTACTCGGCGCGGTCCGGTACACCGCCCCCGACGACCTGGCACGCGACCTCGACTGGATGCAGGAGCACACCGACGGCAAGCCGTACGGCCTCGACGTCGTCATGCCCGCGAAGAAGGTGGAAGGGGTGACCGAGGCCGACGTCGAGGCGATGATCCCGGCCGGACACCGCCAGTTCGTCCAGGACACCCTGGCCAAGCACGGCGTACCGGAGCTGGCGGAGGGCGAGGCGTCCGGCTGGCGCATCACCGGATGGATGGAGGAAGTCGCCCGCAATCAGCTCGACGTCGCCTTCGACTACCCCGTCAGACTCCTCGCCAACGCCCTCGGCCCACCGCCCGCCGACGTCGTCCGACGCGCCCACGACCAGGATGTGCTCGTCGCCGCGCTCGCCGGAAGCGCCAAGCACGCCCGCCATCACGCGAACGCGGGCATCGACATCGTCGTCGCGCAGGGATACGAGGCGGGCGGCCACACCGGCGAGATCGCCTCCATGGTCCTGGTCCCGGACGTGGTCGACGCGGTGGGGCCGCTCCCCGTCCTCGCCGCCGGCGGCATCGGCAGCGGCGAGCAGATCGCCGCCGGGCTCGCCCTCGGCGCCCAGGGCGTCTGGCTCGGCTCCCTCTGGCTGACGACCGAGGAGGCCGACCTCCACTCCCGCGCGCTGACCCGCAAGCTCCTTGCCGCGGGCTCCGGCGACACCGTCCGCTCCCGCGCGCTCACCGGCAAACCCGCACGCCAGCTCCGTACCGAATGGACAGACGCCTGGGACGACCCGGCGGGCCCCGGCACCCTGCCCATGCCGCTCCAGGGGCTGCTGGTGGCCGAAGCCGTCTCCCGCATCCAGAAGTACGAGACCGGCGCGCTGCTCGGCACCCCCGTCGGCCAGATCGTCGGCCGGATGAACAGCGAGCGCAGCGTGCAGGCCGTATTCGACGACCTGACCCGCGGCTTCGAACGTGCCGTGGACCGGATCAACCGCATCGCCGGACGGAGCGCCTCATGACCTCGCCACCCAACGGCTTCTGGGCGCAGGCCATTGCCGACCCCCACCGTAGGGTCCTGACCGCCCACGACGGCGAGAGCTGGACGGCGGGCCGGCTGCACGCCGCGGCCAACCGCCTGGTCCACGGACTGCGCGCGGCCGGGCTCCGGCGGGGCGACGCCTTCGCGGTCGTCCTGCCCAACGGCGTCGAGTTCTTCACCGCGTACCTCGCGGCCACCCAGGCCGGCTTCTATCTCGTACCCGTCAACCACCACTTCGTCGGACCGGAGATCGCCTGGATCGTCTCGGACTCCGGCGCCAAGGTGCTCATCGCGCACGAGCGGTTCGCACAGGCGGCGGCCGAGGCGGCCGACGAGGCGCAGCTCCCGGCCGGCCAACGCTATGCCGTAGGAACGGTCGACGGATTCCGCCCGTACACCGAACTGCTCGAAGGACAGCCCGACACGCCCCCCGGGGACCGCACCCTCGGCTGGGTCATGAACTACACCTCCGGCACCACGGGCCGGCCGCGCGGCATCCGCCGTCCGCTCTCCGGCAAGCTCCCCGAGGAGAGCCATCTCGGCGGATTCCTCGGCATCTTCGGCATCAAACCCTTCGACGACAACGTCCATCTGGTCTGCTCGCCGCTCTACCACACGGCCGTCCTCCAGTTCGCGGGCGCGTCCCTGCACATCGGGCACCCGCTGGTCCTGATGGACAAGTGGACACCGGAGGAAATGCTGCGGCTGATCGACACCCACCGCTGCACCCACACACACATGGTCCCGACCCAGTTCCATCGCCTCCTCGCCCTCCCCGACAACGTGAAGCGGGGATACGACGTCACAGCCATGCGCCACGCCATCCATGGTGCGGCGCCCTGCCCCGACCACGTCAAACGCGCCATGATCGACTGGTGGGGGAGGTGTGTCGAGGAGTACTACGCGGCCAGCGAGGGCGGTGGCGCCTTCGCCACCGCCGAGGACTGGCTGAAGAAGCCGGGCACCGTGGGCAGAGCCTGGCCGATCAGTGAACTCGCCGTCTTCGACGACAACGGCGACCGCCTGCCGCCCGGCGAACTCGGCACCGTCTACATGAAGATGAACACCGGCGGCTTCAACTACCACAAGGACGAGACGAAAACGAGGAAGAACCGCATCGGAGACTTCTTCACCGTCGGCGACCTGGGCATCCTCGACGAGGACGGCTACCTCTTCCTCCGCGACCGCAAGATCGACATGATCATCTCCGGCGGCGTCAACATCTACCCCGCCGAGATCGAGGGAGCCCTCCTCAGTCACCCCGCAGTCGCCGACGCGGCCGTCTTCGGCATTCCGCATCCCGACTGGGGCGAGGAGGTCAAGGCGGTCGTCGAACCGGCCCCGGGACACGAGACGGGGGAAGCACTCGCCGCCGGGATCCTGCGCCACTGCGAACACCGTCTCGCCGGGTACAAGCGGCCCCGGAGTATCGACTTCATCGCGGAGATGCCCCGCGACCCCAACGGCAAGCTGTACAAACGACGGCTGCGCGACCCGTACTGGGAAGGGCACCACCGGGCGGTGTGACCCCTGCCCGGCCCGCAGCGCGCGGAACCCGGAGGCCGTCACCGCCCGGACCCCGTCGTTCGTTCCGCGCCGCACCAGGGCTCTCACCGCCGCCGGGGGCAGCGCGTTCGCGGTGGTCTCGGCGACCGTCCCGGCCATGGTCCTCCGAGCGTCGTCCCCGTGCTGCGTCCCACGGCATGCGGGGACGGCGAAAGGGCTCTGACGCGTCATCGGTCCGTGCCCGGGTGCCGCGCGGCAGCCCGGAAAACGAATGGCAAGCAGAGCCGGGCCCCCCGTACCTTGTGCGCTCGTGACTGATGTCCCCGAGCACTCGACCACCGACCCGGCCGCGCCGTCCACGGGCCGGGACGCGTCCGTCTCCTGGGTGTCGACGAAGACGGCCGAGTGTCCGCCGGTGGGATCCGAAACCGACGGAGGACTGTTCTCCAGAAGGTACGTGGCCGCGACCGCCAGTTTCTCCGCGGTGATGTTCCTGACCGGGTTCGCCGCGCTGGCCGTGGTGCCCACCTTGCCGACGGCCGCGCGGGACCTGGACGGGGTGTCGCTCTTCCCGCTGGTCGCGGGATGCTTCGTGGCCGCCGGTCTGCTGGGCGGGGTACTGGGCGGCCATTGGGCGGACCGGTCCGGCGCACGACGTCCGCTGGCGGCGGGCATGGTGCTGGCGGTGGTCACCCTGCTGGTCTCGGGCGCGAGCACCTCCATCTGGCAACTGGCGGCCGGCCGCTTCCTGGACGGTCTCGCGAGCGGGATGGTGGCGGTGGCGATCAACACCGCCATCGGGCAGGCCTACCCCGACCGACTGCGGCCGCGCGTCCTGGCACTGATGAGTGCCTGCTGGGTCGTTCCGTCACTGGTCGGTCCTCCACTGGCCGGGGTGGTGGCCGAGTGGTGGTCCTGGCGAGCTGTTTTCTTCGGTCTGGCCGCGCTCACCGTGCTGCCGGCTCTGGCCGTGGTGGCCGTGCTGCGCGGCCGTTCCTGGCCGGCGACGCCCGCGCCGTCGGGGGACAGGAAGCCGCGCCCCGCGCTGATGGTGGCGACGGCGGTGAGCGTGGGTGCGGCGGCGGGACAGTACGGCGTCTCCGGCTGGGACCCGCGCCACCTGCTGTTCGTGGTGGGAGGGTTCGCCCTGCTGGTCGTGTTCGCTCCCCGGCTGCTGCCGCGGGGTACCTGGCGTGCCGCGCGCGGCCTGCCGGCCACGGTACTGCTGCGCGGCATCAGTTCGGGGGTGTTCTTCACACTGGAGGCACTCGTGCCGCTGCTGCTCGTCACCGAGCGGGGCGTGCGTCCCGTGTCGATCGGCCTGGCCTTCACGGGGGCCGCCGTGGCCTGGGCCGCCTCTTCCTGGGTGCAGGGCCGCCTGGAGCGCCGCCCCCGGCACCACTTGGTCGTGGCCGGTGCGCTGGTGCTGACCGCGGCGGTCGCTGTCGCCGCCGTCGGGACGCTGCCCGCGGTGCCCGCCGTCATCGCCGCGTCGGCCATGATCGTCGCAGCCGTCGGCATGGGCCTGCTCGCACCGTCTCTCACCGTGCTGTCGCTCTCGCACGCCCCGGCCGGGCGGCAGGGCTATGCCAGCAGCGTGATGCAGACCAACCAGAACCTCGGCCAGATCACGGTTCTGGGGGTCTCCTCCGCCCTGTTCAACGCCTGCCTGAGCGCCGGCACGACCGGCCACGTCGGCTACGGCGCCGCCTTCGTGCTGCTGCTCGCGCCCTGCGTCCTGGCCGCCCTGTTCGCCACCCGTACCCGCAGCGCCTGAACTACCCTCCCTCCCATACCCCTGGCCGGCATCCCGACCGGCGCCGGCCCCTTGACCACCGGGTTGCGGCCCGCACAGGATCACGCCATGACAGGTGTACGGAGCAGCACAGTCGACGGTGTCGTGGCGCGCAGCGCCCGGCGAACCCCCGAGCGCACCGCCCTGCGGTACGCGGAGCGGTCCTGGACCTACGCGGAACTCGACGCCGCCGTGAGCACCGCGGCGGCGGTCCTCACCGGCGAGCACGGGCTGCGCCACGGCGACCGGGTCGCCGGTTACGCACACAACTCCGACGCGTATCTGATCGGCTTTCTCGCCTGTGCCCGTGCGGGCCTGGTCCATGTGCCGGTCAACCAGAACCTCACCGGCGACGACCTCACGTACCTCCTCGAACAGTCCGGCAGCACCCTCGTCCTCACCGACCCGGACCTCGCCGACCGTGTGCCGGCCGCGTTTCCCGTACGCGCGCTGCGCGATGCACCGGGCTCGCTCCTCGACGCCACCGCCACCCCGCGCCCCTTCACCCCGGAGCGGGAACCGGCCGCGGAAGATCTCGTCCAGCTGCTCTACACCTCGGGCACCACCGCACTCCCCAAGGGCGCGATGATGACCCACGGCGCGCTCGTCCACGAGTACGTCAGCGCGATCACGGCGCTCGACCTGTGCGCCACCGACCTGCCCGTCCACTCGCTGCCGCTCTACCACTCCGCGCAGATGCACGTGTTCCTGCTGCCCGCTCTCGCGGTCGGCGCACAGAACATCATCCTCGACGCGCCCGACGCGGACCGGATCTTCGACCTCGTCGAAACGGGACAGGCCGACAGCGTCTTCGCCCCGCCCACCGTATGGATCGGCATCTCCCAGCACCCCGGATTCGCCACCCGGGAACTCGGCGGACTGCGCAAGGCGTACTACGGCGCGTCGATCATGCCCGTCCCCGTACTGGAACGGCTCCGCGACCGGCTGCCCGCGCTCGCCTTCTACAACTGCTTCGGGCAGAGCGAGATCGGGCCGCTCGCCACCGTCCTCGGACCGGACGAGCACGAGGGCCGGATGGACTCCTGCGGCAGGCCCGTTCTGTTCGTCGAGGCCCGGGTCGTCGACGAGGACGGCAAGGAGGTCCCCGACGGCACGGCCGGTGAAGTGGTCTACCGCTCGCCCCAGTTGTGCGAGGGCTACTGGGACAAGCCCGAGGAGACCGCGGAGGCCTTCCGCGACGGCTGGTTCCACTCCGGAGACCTCGCCGTGCGCGACGCGGAGGGCTACTTCACCGTCGTCGACCGGGTGAAGGACGTCATCAACTCCGGTGGTGTCCTCGTCGCCTCCCGGCAGGTCGAGGACGCCCTCCACACCCATCCCGCCG
>NZ_JBHVFF010000078.1:0-29040 GCF_042801895.1 Streptomyces sp. NPDC057543
GCCGGACACGCCCCCCGTTTCGGTTCACCCGGCGGCGTCCGCTCCCGCTACGTCCAGGGCCCGGAAGGCCAGCCACAGGTCATGACGAGCACTCGGCGTCTGCAGCAACGAGCGCTGAAGAATCGACTCGAGCCGCGCGAGACGCTTACGGGCCCCCGGTACCGAAATGCCCAACGCGGCCGCCGTCGGGCCAAGTCGGGCCTCGCACTCCAGCCAGGTGCGGAGCGTTGCCCGCGGGTCGGCGGCGGTCCGGGAAGAGCGGGACGCGGTGAGCGGGCGCAGCTGCTGGGCCGCCCATTCCTGGACGGCCGGGCCGCGCAGGATGTCGTCCAGCCGGTGGAGCGATGCAGGCGTTGCCCCGGCCGGGCCGACCGTCCTGAGCACGGTGGGCGTGGCGCGGATGCGCAGGGCCAGGTCGAGGGCGGCCTGGTCGGCGACCCGGTTCAGGTCGAGGCCGAGCAGCTCGCCGATCAGCCGGAGCCGTGCGGTCAGGGTGTTCCGGTGGATCTTCAGGTGCTGGGTCGCATGCGAGGAGAACGCGAGCCAGGAGGTGAGGGTCGCGGCGAGCTCCTGGCTGCCCGGGTCGTGGCTGCGCCGCGGCAGATACGTGAGCAACGGGTCCAGCAGCCCGTCCGCCCACCGCGCACCGGCCGCGCCGACGACCAGGGCGGCCTCCGGCGCCGAGCCGAAGCGGGCGTGCCGGACGGGCAGCCCGCGGGCCACGGCCAGGGCGTGGAAGGCCTGCCGGTAACCGGTCGCCGTGTCGGACAGCGGTACGTCCTCGCTCGCCCCCACCACGCACTCGTCCACCGCATCGGCGACCCGGCGGCCGAGCGGCTGTCCGGCCGCGTCCGGGTCGGCCGGCACGACGAGGATCAGATGGCGTGCGTACACCGGGCACCGCACGATCCAGGACCGGCCGCCGGACAGCGCCGCGCAGATCCGCGCGACCTCGTCGCGGCGACCGCCCGCGCACTCCACGACGCACACCCGGACGGGGTCGGGCAGCGTGGGTTTCAGGGCACCCGCCACCTGATGCGCGATGGACAGCTGACCGGTCATGAGCAGATGCAGCACCGCTTCCCGGCTGCGCGACTCGGCCAGGTCGACGCGGCGCCGCTTGCGTTCCACGGTCTCCGCCGTCCAGCACAGGGCGAGCGGCATCGCGACGTCGGCGAGCAGTGCGAGCAGTCCGTGCGGCAACTGGCGCGGGGCGACGACGGCCAGGACCGGGGGAGAGGTGTCGGGCGGGCCGTCCAGCGGGAACAGCAGCGCGGTGTACGGACCCCGGTCGAACGAGAAGGAGCGTGCGCCGAGCGAGGCCAGTTCCTTCACGCCCTCGGTGGCCAGCGCGGCGGCGTCGACGCCCGTACGGTCCGGGGTCCTCGCCACACCGTGCAGGACGGTGCCGTCCCCGTCGAGCAGCCCGGCCCAGCCCTCCGCCCGGCCGGACACCCAGCGCAGCAGCTCCCGCGTTCCGCCGGATCGGGCCAGCCGGTACATCCGCAGTACGTCGTCGGCCCGTTCCCGCGCGCGCACGCATCCTCCGCTTCCGCGCCCCTGCGCCCTGCGCTCCGCCCAAAAAACCGGAGTGCATTGTACCGGTTTGACTGTGCGGACTGATACCCCTGACGGCCCACGCAGGGCGAACTGAATCTTTCTGTCGCCTACCCGAAGTCCTAGAGTCCGAACACGGTTGCGGCCCCCTTCGGGGAAGGGGTACCGAGGTCCTCGGGGGAGGGGCACGGGGGCGGCGGCAGCGGCTCACGGGGGTGGCCGCTGTCGTCGGCCGCAACCGGTTCGCTTCTTCTCGCGTTGTCAGTGGCGCCCTCTAGGGTCGGATCACGATCAGGACCACGATCACGATCTGAGACGACCGGGAGAGGCCGCCGCCATGGAGTTCCGTATGGAGCGCAGCGCACTGACCGACGCCGTGGCCTGGGCGGCCCGGGTGCTGCCCACGCGCTCGCCCGTTCCCGTGCTGGGCGGGCTGCTGCTGGAGGCGGCCGACGGGCGGCTGCGCATCTCGGGCCTCGATTACGAGGCGTCCGCGTGCATCGAGGTGGAGGCGGAGACCGTACGGGCCGGGAAGGTGCTGGTCATGGGTCGCCGGCTGCTCGATGTCTGCAGGGTGCTGCCCGAGGGTGCGGTGGAGTGCGCGGTCGAGGGCTCACGGTTCTCACTGGCCGGTGACAGCGCCCGGTTCGGGCTCTCGGTACTGCCGTTCGACGACTATCCGGCGCTTCCGCCGCTGCCGGAGGTGCTCGGTGCGGTGGACGCGGAGGAGTTCGCCGCGGCCGTCGCCCATGTCGCGGTGGCAGCCGGCCGGGACGACACGCTGCCGACCCTGACCGGCATCCGGCTGGCGCTCGACGGCGACACGATGACCCTCGCCGCGACGGACCGCTACCGGTTTGCCGTACGCACGCTTGCGTGGAAGCCCGGGCAGGACGGCGTCTCGGCCGATGTCGTGATCTCCGCCCGCAGGCTGACCGAGATCGCCCGCTCCTTCAGCCGAGCCGGAATGGTCCAACTCGCGCTGGACGGCGGCTCGGTCGGTTTCGAACTGGCCGGGATGCGGACCACGGTACGTCTGCTGGATGGCCGACTGCCGCGCCACGACAAGCTGTTCGCGATGGCGGACCCCGTCCACGCGGTCCTGGACCGGGCGCCCCTCGTCGAGGCCGTCAAGCGCGTCGCCGTGGTCGCGGAGGGCGGCAACCCGCTCCACCTGACGTTCTCCAGCGACTCGGTGCTGCTGCAGGCGGGTTACGAGGACGATGTCGCCTCCCAGCGTCTGCCCGCCGCGCTCGGGGGCACCGACGAGCTGACGGTCGCCTTCAACCCGTCGTATCTGATGGACGCCCTGGCCTCGTTCGACGCACCCGTGGTCCGGTTCGAGCTGCTGGGCCCCGGTCAGCGGGCGATGGTCACCGGATGGGCGTCCCGGGCGGACGCGGCGGACGAGGCGGCGCGCCCGGTCCACCAGCATCTGCTGATGTCGGCCAGGCCGTTGGTCTAGCGCGGCCCGGATGCCTCCCGGATGCCCCCGTTGCGCCGGCCGCCGGTTGGCCGGTGGCCGCCGCATCGAGCAACTCGGTCTCGTTCAGGGTACGCAGGAGAATCCGGCCGAGCGCGGGCAGGACGATCAGCGGTGCGAGGACAGTCTGCAAGGAGGTGGCGTCGGCGATGGCGCCGATCGCTGGTCCTGCGATACCGCCGATGCTGACGGCCAGGCTTGAATGCGCAAAGTGAACTGAACTGGATTCCGTACGGGCGAATCGGTGGCCCTCACCCTCGCCTCCGCCGGTCCACTGCCCTCCGGCGGCGGCAACTGGCTTGCCACGCTGGGCGAGCGGCGGCTGCCCGCCCTGCGGCATTACCCCCGTACGGGAGCGTCCTGACCGCGCCGGCCGTGCTCGCCGTGGGCGTCGGGCTCACGGTGCGCAGCCTGCTCTGATCAGTGGGCCCTGGTGTACGTGAGCTGTTCGCCGCTGTCGGTGTTCTCGCGCCGGAGGGAGCCGTTCGGGAGCAGGGTGAGCGTGGTGGCCTTGCCCGCGGTGCAGGACGACATGGGTTCGCCGACCGTGACCGTGGAGGGGCCGACCTCGACGGGGCCGCTCGGGGTCGGCTCCGCGGCCAGGGTCGCCTGGAAGACGCAGTGGTAGGAGCCGCCGGTGTCGAGCGGGCCGTCCGCGGTGAGGGTGAGGACGGTCCGGCCGACCGTGCCCTGCTGGATGACGAGTTGCCGGGTGGAGTGGCCCGCGGCGTTGTCGATGGAGCCCGACCAGGTGCCGAGGTAGCCGGCCGGGACGGGGCCGTCGCTGTTCTTCAGGTCGTCGGAGGAGGACGGGTCCGGATCCGGGTCCGGGTCCACGGGCGAAGGGTCGTCGACGCCGGGCGAGTCCGACGCGGACAGGGAGGTGGTGGGGGACGGGGCGGGCCCCGGCCCCTTGTCGTTCATGAGCGCGTAGACGGACCCGCCCGCACCTATGGCCACGAGCACGGCGATGGCTATGAGCGCGATGGTCGGCGCCTTGCCGCGGCGGGCGGGCTCGGGGACGGGCTGCGGGGCGCCGGGGTAGAGGGGGCCGTACGGCGGTGTGGCACCGAAGCCGGGCTGCGGTTGCTGCGGGTCGTTCCGGGCCGGGTGCTGCTGCGGATATCCGTACCCGGAGTGGTTCTGCGGAGGGCCGAAGCCCTGGCCGGGGTGCGGCTGGGCGGGCGGTTGCGGATAGCCGCACGCGGGAGAGGGGGGCCCGTGGGGCGGGGCCGGCGCGGGAGTCGGGGTCGGGGCGCCGACGGTTGTGGGGAGCGTGTGGCCGGGGCGGTCCGTGGGGGCCGGGGGCGGTGGGGGTGCCATGTCCGGCAGGGGAGCCTCCTCGGCCTCCTCCTCCGTCGCCTCCTCCGGGTCCTCGGAGTTGAGCAACTCGACCGCATGGCGCCCGAGTTGCGCGATGAGCGCACCCGGAAGCCAAGGTTCCGCCGTGTCGTCGTCGGCCAGGCGTTCCAGGATCGCGTCCGTCGTCGGGCGGGCGGCCGGGTCCTTGCTCAGGCAGTCCCTGATCAGTTCGACGAGGTCCACGGGGACGCCCGTCAGGTCAGGGTCCTCCTGGGCGATCCGGAACATCTGCGCGTGCCCGCCGCTGTCGGACGACCCGAACGGAAGCCGGCCGGTGGACGCGTACGCCAGAACCGAGCCCAGGCAGAACACGTCGCACGCCGGGGTCACACGCTCGCCGCGCACCTGCTCGGGTGCCATGAAACCGGGCGAACCGACCAGGGCCCCGGTGCGGGTGAGGCCGCCGTCGGCCACCGTGTCGAGTGCCCGGGCTATGCCGAAGTCGATGACGCGCGGTCCGTCGATCGTCAGCAGGATGTTGGAGGGCTTGAGGTCGCGGTGGATGAGTCCGGCGGCGTGGATGGCCTGGAGCGCGTGGGCGAGACCAGCACCCAGGATGTGAACCGAACGTTCGGGCAGGGGACCGTACGTACCGGAAGCCGCCCCCGCGCGGGCGCCCGCGCGACCGGAGACGGTGGCCTGGAGGGAGGGCCCGGCGACGTATCCGGTCGCGACCCAGGGCACGGCTGCCTCGGTGTCGGCGTCGAGCACGGGGGCGGTCCAGGCGGAACCGACCTGGCGGGCGGCCCGCACTTCCTGGCGGAAGCGGTCGCGGAACTCTCCCTGCTCGGCGAGGTCGCCGCGTACCAGCTTGATCGCGACGGTGCGGCCGCGGTCGGAGCGGGCCAGATAGACCTGGCCCATGCCGCCTGCGCCGAGCCGGCCCAGCAGGCGGTAGGCGCCGATGCGTTGTGGGTCGGCCGGCCCGAGCTTTTCCATGGTGTGCGTCCTCCCCCGTGCGGCGATACGCCGGAACGCGTTGAGAATAGCGGCGCGGGGTGTGCCCCGGTGGGTCCGGTATTTCACGTCCGTTCGCGGGGTGTCCGGCGATTTCTCCTCCGGTTTCGTCCTCAGACGCCGGACGGGCCGGGGGTGGTTCCGTTCTCAAGCCTCGGAGGGGCTGAGGGTGGTTCCGTTCTCAAGCCTCGGACGGGCTGGACATGCCTGCCGCCCCCACTGCTTCCACCCCCGCGGACAACCGCCCCAGCACCCGTACCGTCTCCGCGAACTCCGCCTCCCCCAGTTCCTCCGCCGGCCGCGCCGCGAACTCCGCATGGCCGGGCCGACGCGACACCCTGCCCAGCAGAGCGCCCCATGCCATACAAGGTGGCCATGTCGATCCGATCCCGGCGCCGCCTACGCTCGCGGCATGACCCCTCATGCCCCTCATGCCCCGCATGTCGACCCCGCTGCCGGTGCGGCCGTGAAGGCCGCCGACCGCGCGCACGTGTTCCACTCCTGGTCCGCCCAGGGCCTGATCGACCCGCTCGCCGTCGCCGGCGCCGAGGGGGCGTACTTCTGGGACTACGACGGCAATCGCTACCTGGACTTCACCAGCGGCCTCGTCTACACCAACATCGGTTACCAGCACCCCACCGTCGTCGCCGCGATCCAGGAGCAGGCGGGCAAACTCGCCACCTTCGCTCCCGCGTTCGCGATCGAGGCGCGCTCCGAGGCCGCACGCCTCATCGCCGAGCGCACCCCCGGTGACCTGGACAAGATCTTCTTCACCAACGGCGGCGCGGAGGCCGTGGAGAACGCCGTCCGGATGGCCCGGCTGCACACCGGCCGTCCGAAGGTGCTCTCCGCCTACCGCTCGTACCACGGCGCCACCTCCACCGCGATCAACCTGACCGGCGACCCGCGCCGCTGGCCGTCCGACAACGGCTCGGCGGGCGTCGTCCGCTTCTGGGCCCCGTTCCTCTACCGCTCGCCGTTCCACGCCGAGACCGAGGCCGAGGAGTGCGCCCGCGCGCTCCAGCACCTGGAGGACACCCTCGCTTTCGAGGGCGCCGCCACCATCGCCGCGATCATCCTGGAGACGATCCCCGGTACGGCGGGCATCATGACGCCGCCGCCCGGCTACCTCGCGGGCGTGCGCGAGATCTGCGACCGTTACGGGATCGTCTTCATCCTCGACGAGGTGATGGCCGGATTCGGGCGCACCGGCAAGTGGTTCGCCGCCGACCACTTCGACGTGGTGCCGGACCTGATGACCTTCGCCAAGGGCGTCAACTCCGGCTACGTGCCGCTCGGCGGCGTCGCCATCTCCGCCGAGATCGCCGCCACCTTCGAGACCCGCGCCTACCCGGGCGGACTGACCTATTCCGGCCACCCGCTGGCCTGCGCGGCCGCGGTCGCCACCATTCACGTGATGGAGGACGAGAAGGTCATCGAGAACGCCGCCCACATCGGCGAGACGGTCTTGGGCCCCGGCCTGCGCGAGCTCGCCGAGCGCCACCCGTCGGTCGGCGAGGTCCGCGGCCTCGGCGCGTTCTGGGCGCTGGACCTGGTCCGCGACAAGGAGACCCGCGAGCCGCTGGTCCCGTACAACGCGGCGGGTGAGGCCAACGCTCCGATGGCGGCCTTCGGCGCGGCGGCGAAGAAGAACGGCCTGTGGCCCTTCATCAACATGAACCGCACCCACGCCGTTCCGGCCTGCAACATCACCGAGGCCGAGGCCAAGGAGGGGCTCGCGGCTCTCGACGCGGCGCTGTCGGTCGCGGACGAATACACGGTGTAGCGGCGGGGCCCGCGTGGCCCGGCGGAAGACGCCCCTGCGCGGCCGCACCCTCCACGCCCCTCCCCTCCCCTGCCCGGATCCGGGCAGGGCGACCCTGGCTTAAGGTGACCGAAAGCCGAAAAGGGGAGGGGCGCCATGTGCGCGAGCGGAGCTGTAACCCGCAGTACGCTGCGGCAGCAGATCGCGGACGCGCTGCGTGACGAAGTGCTTGCGGGGCGTTTGGGGCCGGGGCGGGAGTTCACCGTGAAGCAGATCGCCGAGCAGTACGGCGTCTCCGCGACTCCGGTGCGCGAGGCGCTCTTCGATCTCTCCGCGCAGGGCCTGCTCGAATCGGATCAGCACCGCGGCTTCCGGGTGCGTGAATTCACCGTCGCCGACTACCGGTCGATGGTCGAGGCCCGGACCCTGGTCATCGACGGAGTCATCCGCGGCCTCTTCTGCGGGCCGGCGCTGTCGCTCGCGCAGAGGGTGGCGCAGCGGGACCATCTGGTCTCCGTACGCCGCAGGGCCCAGGAGGCCGCACGGGCGGCCCAGGGCGGCGACCTCGACATCCTCATCGGCTACGACCTGCGGTTCTGGCGTGAGTTGGGCGCGCTCGTCGACAACACGTACATCACCGACTTCCTGCACCGGCTGCGCGTCCAGGCATGGGTGTTCGCGGTGCCGTATCTGCGCCACGACGTGGGTGCCCGGGAGTGGCTGTGGCACGGCCATCCGGAACTCGTCGCGGCGATCACCCTCGGTGACCGCGACGCGGTGTGCGCGGTGATGGACGACTACAACACGCACGCGCTGAACTGGGCGGACCGGCTCGCGGCCGGAGACCCGGCGCATCCGGGCCATGATCCGGAGCCCGTCGAGGGGCCGCAGCCGCAGCCCCCGACGCACTGACCGGGCGACTGCGGGTCGGCGACTGCGGACCGACGGCTACGGACCGGCGGTTACGGAATACGGGCGGCCCCTATCCGCGGTCGTCGGCCACTGTGCGCAATGCGCCCACCGCATTACGCTGTCCCGACCGTCGTGAATAAACCCGATGAACCTGATCCGATACCCGGTGACTCCGATGCGCACCCGTGGGAGAGCGAGACTTCGTGGCCTGTGACCTGTGGCTGGTCCCCCTCGTCGATGTGCTGTGCCACAGCCCCGACAACCCGTTCGCCGAGGAGATTGCCGTCTACGACAAGGCGTTGAGCGAGGCCGGGCTGCCGCCCGTCCCCGTATACGCCTACATGCCGGGCCTGACCGGCGAGGTCGCTCCGGTCGCGGGCTTCGACTACGACGCCCTGCACTTCCTGCGCCGCGCCTATCTGCTCCAGCTCAGCGGCCTCGCCGTCACGCCCGTCGACGAACTGGGCGGGGATTACGAGCAGTTGCTGGAGATGTTCGAGGCATCGGCGCAGCAGTCCCACCTGGTCTGGCACTACGACCACGCCGGGGCGTACGTCCCGCTGGACTTCGCCGCTCCGCTCTCCAGCGACGACCTGCTGGCGGGCGGCGGCCCGCTCGGTTCCGCGCACGGGCTGCTGCGGGAGCTGGAGTTCGTGGCTCCGTCCATCGGCATCGATCCGGCGAACCCGCCGCCCGCCCCGCTGCCACCTGCCGCGCCGACGTCCCTGGAGGAACCGGCGGGCCCGATTCCGTACGACAACAGTCCGTTTGCCCGCGAGCGGCACGTCTGGTTGGGCCTGCATGCGGCGGCCACGCGCAGCCTCGCCCAAGGCTCCATGATCATCTTCAGCTGAAGCGGGTGCCGGGTGCGGGTGCCGGACACCCGATGCCGGGTGCCGGACGTGCAGGCGACGGCCGGGCGCCCGGCGTCACCGCGGCGGAATCACCGCGGGGACTCCGGAGGCCGCTGCCGCGGCATGTTCGGCCGGGCCATCGTCTGCATCGGGAACCGGCCCGGCAGCGCCCCTTGGTCCGTACGCCCCCCGGTCCCGCTGCCCGACGACAACGCCTGCATCCCCATCGGCGCGGGCCCGGCCCGGAACTCCACCATCCAGTCCGCGGTCTCGGTCCGCACGAGCTCCGTGATGTCCTCCGAGAACCGCCGCAGCACCCCCAGGCACCGCTCGGCGGCCTCGCTGGCCGTGCCCTCGGTCGGGCCGAGTACCTCCCGTACACACTCCGACGCCCAGTCGAACTGCAGCACCTGAAGCCGTCGCTGCACGGCCTGGGCGGTGGCGAGGTTCCTTATCCAGCCCGAGGTCAGGCCGAAGAACCGGTCGCAGGCCATGCTCGCGGCGCCCAGCAGCAGCGACAGATACCCCCACCCCGCCGCCCCGCTCAGCGCACCGGTGAGATCGAGCAACGGCAGCGCGGCGCCGGCGACCGCCCCGGCCGCCGTACCGATCCGCAGGGCCCTGGCGCCGCGCCGCTTCCACACCCGGTCGTTCAGGTACCAGTCGGCTGTGCGCAGCGCATCGGCCTCGACCCAGCGGTACAGCTCGTCGAGGCGTTCGGCGGGCTCGCCCCAGTCACCGAGCGGGAACGGTGTGCCGGTCAGATCCCGGCCCCGGCCGCGTGCGCCGGACCCGGAGCCCGAACCGGAGGAACCGGCCGAACCGGGCTCGTTGCGGGGCGGCCCTTCGGGCTGCATCTCCGGCTGACTCACCGGGGTACTCCTCTGCATTCTGCGTAGCGACGCCTGATGTGTGACGGTGTGTTCGACGGTGGGCTGATCACTGCTCTCCGGCGTGGCCGACAGTCCCGCGTACGTAACCTTGCGTGACGAGTGGTGGCGCCTGTGTATCTGATGCGTATGCCCTTCCTACCGCCGAATGGTGGGCCGTGGGGTCGAAAGCGCGGTATTCCCGGGTGTGCAGGGCCTGTGATCAGGTATAGGAGTCACGCCGACGCCGCCTGAAACTCACTCGAAAGGGTTGCTTGCCAGTGGGTGGGGCGCGCTGCGCGGTGACCACGTAGGCTCGGCGTACCGAAACATTCTGTCGTCGAATTACCAGGAGTGACCGTGATTCCCGGTGGTGGTCAGCCCAATATGCAGCAGTTGCTGCAGCAGGCCCAGAAGATGCAGCAGGATCTCGCCGCGGCCCAGGAGGAGCTGGCCAGGACCGAGGTCGAGGGCCAGGCGGGTGGCGGTCTGGTGAAGGCGACCGTGACCGGCTCCGGCGAGCTGCGGGCCCTGGTGATCGACCCGAAGGCCGTCGACCCGGAGGACACCGAGACGCTCGCGGACCTCGTCGTCGCCGCGGTACAGGCAGCGAACGAGAACGCGCAGCAGCTTCAGCAGCAGAAGCTCGGCCCGCTGGCCCAGGGTCTGGGCGGCATGCCCGGTCTCCCCTTCTGATCTGCGGCCCGAACTCGTACGTTGTATTCATAGCTCAGGACCAGGAAGGCGATCCCGTTGTACGAAGGCGTGGTTCAGGACCTCATCGACGAGTTGGGCAGGCTGCCCGGCGTCGGTCCCAAGAGCGCGCAGCGGATCGCTTTCCACATCCTGCAGGCGGAGCCGACCGATGTGCGCCGTCTTGCCCATGCCCTCCTCGAGGTCAAGGACAAGGTCCGGTTCTGTTCGGTCTGTGGCAACGTCGCCCAGCAGGAGCAGTGCAATATCTGCCGGGACGCGCGCCGTGACCAGACGGTCATCTGCGTGGTCGAGGAGCCGAAGGATGTCGTCGCGATCGAGCGGACCCGTGAGTTCCGGGGCCGGTACCACGTGCTCGGCGGCGCGATCAGCCCGATCGAGGGCGTCGGGCCCGACGACCTGCGCATCCGCGAGCTGCTCGCCCGTCTCGCCGACGGGTCGATCACGGAACTGATCCTGGCCACCGACCCCAACCTGGAGGGCGAGGCCACCGCGACGTACCTGGCGCGGATGATCAAGCCGATGGGCCTGCGGGTCACCAGACTGGCCAGTGGCCTGCCGGTGGGCGGGGACCTGGAGTACGCGGACGAGGTCACCCTGGGCCGCGCCTTCGAGGGGAGGCGCCTGCTCGATGTCTGACGCTTCCACGTACGCGTTCACGCCCGGGGCCGCGTCTGCGTTCACGTCTGCGTCTGCTTCCGTCTCTGCTCCTTCGTCTCCTTCGTTTTCTCCGTCGTCTTTTTCGTCGTCCGATGTTCTCGCGGCGACTGTCTTTGCGACTCACGACGGCTTTACGTTCAGCGACGCTATGTTCTACTCACCGTTCGCGACCGTGCCCACGGGAGGTCCCCTCGATGTCTGACGCCACGCTGAACTCCGTCACGCAGGACCCCGACGATTTCGCTGTCCAGATCGCCGACCAGATCAAGACGTTCATCGTCGCGGTCACCGAGGTGTCCAAGGTCGAGGAGCCCGAGGAGGCCGTTCCCGTCCTGCTGCTCCAGGTCTCCCAACTGCTGCTGGCGGGCGGCAGGCTCGGCGCGTACGAGGACATCGTCCCCGACGAGCGCTATGAGCCCGACCTGGGCGCGGAGCCGGACGCCGACGGCCTGCGCGAGCGGTTCGCCGACCTGCTGGAGCCGATCGACGTCTACTCCGAGGTCTTCGACCCGTACGAGCCCCGCAAGGCCCCGGTCCCGGCCCGTATCTCCGACGGCCTGGCCGACCTGGTCACCGACCTGCGCCACGGCCTGGCCCACTACGAAGAGGGCCGTACGACCGAGGCCCTGTGGTGGTGGCAGTTCTCCTACTTCTCCAACTGGGGCTCCACCGCATCCGCCACCCTGCGCGCCCTCCAGTCCCTGATCGCCCACATCCGCCTCAACCAGCCCCTCCAGGAACTGGACGGGCTGGACACGGACTCGGAGGCCGCCGACGACGAGCTGGCCGAGGAAGCGGGCCGGGTGATGGCCGAGGAGATCGCGGGACCACTGGGGCTGCGGCCGGTGCAGTAGGGGGCGCGTTCCGGCCGCCGGGCTTCACCCTGCGGCCGGTGCAGTAGCGGGGCGTGGACCGGCCGCCGGGCCTAACCCCCGTCGCACCGCAGGTCGCCGTCCCGCATGAAGCCCAGTTGCGCGCCGTTGTCCGTGCGCGATACCCGCCACAGCTCGTCCATGCTCCCGCGGGCGCCGTTCACCGGGGTGCCCGGTCCAGGTAGCCGACGATGTCGGTCCACGGGTTCGCGTCGGCGTAGACCGGGGCGTCGGCGTGCGTGGCGAAGCGGGTGCCGCCCGCGTGGGCGGGAGACGCCGCGAGAGGGACGGCGGCGAGAGCGAGGATCAGGGGGAGTGCGCGGAGGGGCGTACGCATGGTGGAGGCCCCCGAAGGGCGGATCACGGGCTTCCGGTCCACGCTGGAGGTGGACCGCTCGTGCATCGTGGACCCGGCGCACCGCGCGTGTGGGCTGGACCACATACGGGAGTGCGGGCCCGATCAGCGGGCAGCAGCCCCGTACGAGCAGTTCGGAGCGAAACGCCGATGATCACGTACTGAGCGGGACATCTCACCATGTGGTATCGACGGGGCGTTTCCGGACTGCTCGTTAAACTGAGCCGACCGCAGTAATGGACTGAGCGAGGAGCGCACGTGGGCCTTGTCGTGCAGAAGTACGGAGGCTCCTCCGTAGCCGATGCCGAAGGCATCAAGCGCGTCGCCAAGCGAATCGTCGATGCCAAGAAGAACGGCAACCAGGTGGTTGTCGTGGTGTCAGCGATGGGCGACACGACGGACGAGTTGATCGATCTCGCCGAGCAGGTATCCCCGATCCCTGCCGGGCGTGAGTTCGACATGCTGCTGACCGCCGGAGAGCGGATCTCCATGGCCCTGCTGGCGATGGCGATCAAAAACCTGGGCCACGAGGCCCAGTCGTTCACGGGCAGCCAGGCAGGCGTCATCACCGACTCGGTCCACAACAAAGCGCGCATCATCGATGTGACGCCAGGCCGTATCCGTACGGCGCTGGACGAGGGGAACATCGCGATCGTCGCGGGGTTCCAGGGTGTGTCCCAGGACAAGAAGGACATCACCACGCTCGGCCGCGGCGGGTCCGACACCACCGCCGTCGCGCTCGCGGCCGCGCTGGATGCCGAGGTCTGTGAGATCTACACCGATGTGGACGGTGTCTTCACCGCCGACCCGCGGGTCGTGAAGAAGGCCCGGAAGATCGACTGGATCTCCTTCGAGGACATGCTGGAGCTGGCCGCGTCCGGTTCCAAGGTGCTGCTGCACCGGTGCGTGGAGTACGCACGCCGTTACAACATCCCGATCCACGTCCGCTCGTCCTTCTCCGGACTGCGCGGAACCTGGGTCAGCAACGAGCCGCAAGGGGACCAGAAGGTGGAGCACGCGATCATCTCCGGAGTCGCCCATGACGTCTCCGAGGCCAAGATCACCGTCGTCGGCGTGCCCGACAAGCCGGGCGAGGCCGCCGCGATCTTCCGCACCATCGCGAACGCGGAGGTCAACATCGACATGGTGGTGCAGAACGTCTCCGCCGCGTCGACCGGTCTGACCGACATCTCGTTCACGCTGCCGAAGTCCGAGGGCCGTAAGGCCATCGACGCCCTGGAACGCAACCGCGGCACCATCGGCTTCGAATCGCTGCGCTACGACGACCAGATTGCGAAGATCTCTCTGGTCGGTGCCGGTATGAAGACCAACCCGGGCGTCACGGCGGCCTTCTTCGAGGCGCTCTCGGACGCCGGGGTGAACATCGAGCTGATCTCGACATCCGAGATCCGCATCTCGGTCGTCACCCGCGCTGACGATGTCGTCGAAGCCGTGCGCGCCGTGCACACCGCCTTCGGTCTCGACAGCGATTCCGACGAGGCCGTCGTCTACGGGGGCACCGGCCGATGACCGCGCGCCGTCCCTCGCTCGCGGTCGTCGGAGCGACCGGGGCGATCGGCGGCGTCATGCTCCAGATCCTTTCGCAGCACGCGGATGTCTGGGGCGAGGTGAAGCTGATCGCCTCGCCGCGTTCGGCCGGCCGCAAGCTGGTCGTACGCGGCGAGGAGAGCGAAGTCCTCGAACTCACCGAGGACGTCTTCGACGGTGTCGACGTGGCGCTGTTCCTGGTGCCCGACGACGTCTCCGCGCAGTGGGCGCCGATCGCCGCCGCCAAGGGCACGGTCGTCATCGACGACTCCGCCGCGTTCCGGCTGGACGCGGACGTTCCGCTGGTCGTGCCCGAGATCAATCCGCACTCCGTACGGATCAGGCCGCGCGGCATCGTCGCGAGCCCGAACTGCACGACGCTCTCGCTGATCGTCGCGGTCGGTGCGCTGCACGCCGAATTCGGCGTGCGGGAACTGGTCGTCTCCTCGTACCAGGCGGTGAGCGGGGCGGGCCGCGACGGCGTCGCGGCCCTGCGTGAACAGCTGTCGATGGTGGCCGGTACGGAGTTGGGCACGAAGCCCGGAGACGTACGGCGGGCCGTGGGCGACGCCGAAGGCAGCCCCTTTGCCGCACCGGTGGCCCTCAACGTGGTGCCCTGGGCCGGGACCGAGGCCGGCGACGGCTGGTCGTCGGAGGAACTGGCGATCCGTGAGGAGTGCCGCAAGATCCTGGATCTGCCGAGCCTGCGGGTGGCGGCGACCTGCGTGTACGTACCCGTGATCGCGACGCACTCGATGTCTGTGCACGCGCGGTTCGAGAACGAGATCGCGGTCGACCGGGCCCACGAGATCCTGGCGACGGCCCCGGGCGTGGTGCTGTACGACAGTCCGGCCGCCGGGGACTTCCCGACACCGTCCGACGTCGTGGGTACCGATCCGACCTGGGTCGGGCGGGTACGCAGATCGCTGGACGATCCCCGGGGTCTGGAACTGTTCGTCTGCGGCGACAACCTCCGCAAGGGCGCGGCGCTGAACGTGGCGCAGATCGCCGAATCGGTGGCCGCCGAATTCCCCCGGTCCTGATCGGTCCTGATCGGAACCTGTTTATACGCATTCTGTGAATGTCCTGTGAGCAAGTTGAAGGTCTGAACCTCTTGAGCTGGGGTGTCAGGGTGTCCGACGATGACCTTTCGGCCTGCTGCAACCGCCGGCCGCACAGTGCGCGTCTATGCGGTCACCTCTTGCGCGGCGGGGCGCACAGTCGGGGCATTCGGGGAAGAGCAGGTACGTATGAGGGCATGTCGCACCGTGTTGAACGCGGTGCTGCGGGCGTACAACCCTGACGGGGGGAAACGTGTCCAACTGGCGTGGCAGAGGTTCTCGATATCACAGTGGTGGGCCCCCTGCGCGGCGCTTCGGTACGGCCGCTCAGACGGCCCCGCGCGCCCGGCGGTATGCCGGTGATCGCGCCCATGCCCGCTGCGCGTCCCGCACGGCTGCCGTCGCAGCGCGAGGGCGCTGAGGAGAGCGTGGCTGCCGGAACCACGGTCGACCATCTCACCGAGACCTATCGCGCCCACTACCGTTCGCTGCTCGGCCTCGCGGCTCTGCTCCTGGACGACACCGCCTCGTGTGAGGACGTGGTGCAGGAGGCGTTCATCCGCGTGCACTCGGCGCGGAACCGGGTACGGGACCCCGAGAAGACGCTCGCGTATCTGCGTCAGACCGTCGTCAACCTGTCGCGTTCGGCGCTGCGACGCCGCATCCTCGGGCTGAAGCTGCTCTCCAAGCCCATGCCGGACATGGCGAGCGCGGAGGAGGGCGCGTACGACCAACTGGAGCGGGACGCGCTGATCAAGGCGATGCGGGGGCTGCAACGGCGCCAGCGGGAGGTTCTGGTGCTGCGTTACTTCGCGGACATGACGGAGGCCCAGGTGGCCGAGACGCTGGGTATATCCCTGGGCTCGGTCAAGGCCTACGGCTCGCGTGGGATCGCGGCGCTGCGCGTCGTGATGGAGGCGCAGGTATGAGCCGGCGCGACCACAGGAACGAGAACGGCCACGAGAACGGCCGTGAGAGCGGCCACGAGCGTGAGCCTTGGTATGACCCGACTGGAAACGAAATGGTGAACGACGGGCCGGAGCGCGACGGGCCGGAGAAGCGTGGGTCGCAGAGCGCCTCGCAGGTGAACCCGGGTGCGGACATGGACGAGGTCGCGCTGCGCCGCATGCTGCACGGGGCCGTCGAGCACATCGAACCCGGCGATGGCACTCTCGACCTTCTGCAGCGCGCGGTGCCCGCCCGGCGCGCCAGGCGACGGCAGGCCGCCGTCGGCATGGCGGCGGCGGCACTGCTCATCGGCACGGCCGTCCCGGCCTTCGTCCATGTGGCGAACTCCAACGGTTCGAACGCCGCCAATCCCGCGATAGCCGGACACGGCGAGCAGGCGCAGGGCGGCAACGGCACCGAGACAGATTCGGGGACCGGCGGGAAGAGTGACGGCGGTGGCAGCGACGGGCGGGCCGACGGTGGCCCGAACCGTCCCGCGAGCACGAGCAGTCCGTCCGACGGCGGCGGCCGGGGTACCGACGGCGGGCTGGCCGGCGGGGTCGCCGACCCGGCCGCGCCCGAGGCGGCATCCAGGCCGAACTGCGACCCGGGGCAGCTCTCGGTCGCCTCGGCAGAGACGGGCGCGGCGAGTGCTGACGGCACCGTGTACGGCACCTTCCGGATCGCCAACGTCTCCGGCACGGACTGTTCGGTGAGCAGCAGTGGAAGTGTGGGCTTTCAGGCGATGGGTGCGGCCGACCCGGCCGCGATCACGGTTGTCCAGCACACGGCGGGTGACGCGGCGTCCGGGCTGCCCGACCCCTCGCAGGAGCAGGGGGCGGTGCTGCTGAAGCCGTCCATGGCGTACGAGGTGAAGTTCGCCTGGGTGCCGAAGGACACCTGTCCGACCGCCGGAGACTCACCGAGCCCGACCCCGACGGACGGCACGGACGGCCCGGGCGGCACCGCTGCCGGTCCCAGTACCGGCAGCGCGGACGGGTCCGCCGACGTGAATCCGCAGTTCGGCGGCCAGGACGGCGGCCGGGAACTGGACGGCAGTGTCGCCGTCACACACACGCCGGAGGCGGGTGCGCCGGTCGCGGAGACGAAGATCACCAACGCCTGCGCGGGCACGATCTACCGGACCGGGGTGCTGGCTCCCAGCACGTGAGCGGGGTGAGGGCGCGGCGCGGTTTGCGGCGTACGGCGCACGGCGTATGACGCATGCGTGAGGGGGGCCACCGGCCGATTCGGCGGGCGGACCCCCTCACGTGTGTACGTCCTCAGACGGTGCCGACGCTCACGTCGGGGTCGGCGGGATCCACCGGGCGGGTGTCCATGCCTGACCCGGCACTCGTGCCCGCACCCGCAGCCGTATCCGGGCCCGCACCCGCGTCCGTGTCTGCGACGAGGCCCAGCTTCAGGTCGCGCGCCGCTTCGGCCTCGCGGCGGACCAGCCGGAACCACATGAAGAGCACGAACCCGGCGAAGACGAACCACTCCCCGGTGTAGCCGAGATTCTGGAAGGCCTTCAGGTCGAGCCCGGTGCCCTGCGGCGCGGCGGCCGGTACGGGGCGCAGCGCGCCGGCGGCGCCGGTGTCCTGGAGCGTCACCCAGGCGTCGTAGACGTCGTACGGGACGAGGTTGACCAGGGACGCGGCGCTGATCATGCCGACCTGTCCGTGCGGGAGCCCGCCCGTCGCGTCGATGCCCGCCGTGCCGGCGTTCTCGGACGCCTGGAGGTCGCCGGTGACCGTGACCTTGCCGGTCGGTGCGGCGGGCACGGCGGTGCGGCCGGGCTCGCCGGGCAGCCAGCCGCGCACCACGGGCAGCGCCTTGCCACTGTCCGTACGGAGCAGGTTCAGGACGTAGAAGCCGCTCTTGTCGTCCAACTCCCGGCCGGGCACCAGGAACTGGTCGGCGTACCGGCCGGTCGCGGTCGCGGGACGGCCGGACGTCTCCGTGTCGACGGGCAAGAGGTCGTCGATCGGCTTGGCGGCCCTCGTGCCCGGGGCGGGCTGCTTCTCGGCGGCGGCGTGCGTCTGCACGCGGTCCTCGAAGCGGCCGAGCTGCCAGGTGCCCATGAAGACGCAGAATGGGATGGCCAGCACGACGAAGAGGTTGATCCCCCACCATCGCGGGGTCAGCAGGAACCGGTACACACCTCCACGGTACGGTCCCCGCGCCGGACGCCCGGCGCGGGGTACCGACCGATGCCCGGTGACGCGCGCCCGTACCGGACGGAACGGACGCCCAGGACGGGAACAGAAGCCGGATGGAACCAGGACGGGAACATAAGCCGGACGGAACAGAAGCCCCAGGACGGAGCGGACGCCCCTACTCGCCGGACGGGCCCGACTCTTGCGGGGCCAGGTGGCGTCGGGCGAAGTCGAGTTCCAGGCGGACCTGCTTGATCCGCTCCTCCACGACGAGCGAACCGTGCCCCGCGTCGTACCGGTAGACCTCGTGCACCGCGGCACGACCCTTCAGCCGGTCCACATAGTTCTCGACCTGGCGGATCGGGCATCGCGGGTCGTTGACGCCCGCCGAGATGTAGACCGGCGCCCGGACGGCGTCGACGTATGTCAGCGGGGACGAGGCCTCGAAGCGCTCGGGAACCTCCTCCGGCGTGCCGCCCAGCAGCGTGCGGTCCATCGCCTTCAGGTCCTCCATCTCGTCGTGATACGCCGTGACATAGTCGGCGACCGGGACCGCCGCCAGGCCCAGGGCCCAGTCGTCCGGCTGCGTACCGAGGCCGAGCAGGGTCAGATAGCCGCCCCAGGACCCACCGGCCAGGACCAGCTTCGCCGGGTCCGCGAGCCCGGACTTCACCGCCCACTCCCGTACTGCGGCGATGTCCTCAAGCTCGATCAGGCCGACCCGGTGCTTGAGCGCGTCCGTCCAGGCGCGGCCGTATCCGGTGGAGCCGCGGTAGTTGACCCGGACGACCGCGTAGCCGTGGTCCACCCAGGCGGCGGGACCGGAGGCGAAGGCGTCGCTGTCGTGCCAGGTCGGACCGCCGTGGATTTCGAAGACGGTGGGGAACGGCCCCTCGGCCGGGGCTGCGGGCCGCTGTACGAGCGCGTGGACGCGGCCACCGGGCCCGTCCACCCACACGTCCTCCACCGGCACGGACGCCGGGGCCTTCAAGCCGGGCGGATCGAGCACCACAGCGCCCGAGGTGGACCGGATGACGGGCGGCTGCGCGGCCGACGACCACAGGTACTCCACTGTGCCGTCCGGCCGGGCCGTGGCACCCGACACCGAACCGGCGGGAGTCTCCACCCGCACGGGAGCACCGCCGGACCCCGGCTCGTACCGCCACAGGTCACTGCGGGCCTCGAAGCCGTGCACGATGAGCAGCGCGGAGGCGTCCGGATACCACTCGGCGCTCACATCACCGGGCAGATCGATCGCGAGGTCCGTCTCCACGCCCGTCAGCGGATCCCAGATCATCGGCTCCCAGCGGCCCCGTCGCTGGTGGCCGACCAGCAGCCTCGTGTCCCCGGCGACGGGGGCGAAGCCCAGCACGGACAGGCCCAGCTCCCTCGTACCGCCCTCGGTGTCGTCCAGTTCGGCGACCGTCGACCCGTCCGGCCGCACCACCCGCAGCGCGGAGTGCATCGCATCGCCGTGCTCGGTGTGCTCCAGGGCGATCAGCGTCCCGTCGTACGAGAGGTCACCGACCCCCGCCGACTCCCGGTGCCGGTAGATCTCGACGGGTGCGGCCCCGGGCCGTACGACATGGATCGTCGTCCCGTCCTCGTCCGTCGAACGGCCGATCACCGCCGTACCGTCGCGCCCGATCGCGAGCCCGGCCGGGTACGAGGCACCGAGGCCGGGTGCCGCCGGCTCGTCCAGCGTCTCCTCGCCCCCGCAGCCGTGGAACGGCTGACGCATCCACACCCCGAACTCGTCCCCGTCGGTGTCGCTGAACCACCAGATCGACTCGCCGTCCGGCGTCAGCACACCGTCCGTCGTCCCGTTCGGCCGGTCGGTCACCTGGCGCTGCTCGCCGGTGGCGCGGTCCCATGCGTACAGCTCGTACGTGCCTGTGGCGTTGGAGACGAACAGGGCGCGGTGCGGCGCATCTTCCGCCCAGTCGGGCAGCGATACCCGCGGCGCCCGGAAACGCTGCTCCCACTCCGGCACGGAGGCGGTCGCGAGCAGGGAAACGGTCGCCTGTGCGGACGGCGCCGTCGAGCCAGTGATCTCAGTCATGTCCCCCATTCTGCGCCGGAACGCCGACAATCCGTTCGCGTCGCCCTCAGCCTGTGGATAACCTCCCGGACATGCATGCATCGACCCCCGACGACTGGCACCGGGCCAACCGTGCCCACTGGGACGAGCGGGTCCCCATCCACGCCGTGAGCGACTTCTACGACCTCGACGCCTTCCGCGCCGGCAAGGACGCGCTGCGCGATTTCGAACGCGCCGAGGTCGGGGACGTCACGGGCAAGTCTCTGCTGCATCTGCAGTGCCACATCGGGGTCGACACCCTCTCCTGGGCCCGGCACGGCGCCGCGCACGTCGTCGGCCTGGACTTCTCCGAACCGGCCGTCGAGACGGCGCGCGGTCTGGCCCGCGAGCTCGGGTTCACCCAGGACCGGGCGGCGTTCGTCGCGGCCGATGTCCACGATGCGGCGGAGGCCGTCCCGGACTCGTCGTACGACATCGTCTATACCGGCGTCGGAGCGCTGAACTGGCTGCCCGACACCCGGCGCTGGGCCGAGACGGCAGCTTCGCTCGTGGCGCCCGGGGGGTTCCTCTACCTGGCGGAGTTCCACCCGATCACGGACTGCCTCGACGACTCGACCGGTACGAAGGTCGTGCACGACTACTTCAGCCGCGACGCGTGGGTGGACGAGACGCCGGGCACGTACGCCGACTTCGACGCACCGACCGTCCACAACCGCAGCGTCGAATGGCAGCACCCGATCGGCGACGTGGTGTCGGCGCTGGCCGCCGCAGGGCTGCGCATCGAGTTCCTGCACGAGCACGACGTCTCGCTCTTCGCCCGCTTCGCTACGCTGGAGCGGCAGGGCGACGGCTCCTACCGTTTCCCCACCGACCGTCCGCGCATTCCGCTGATGTACTCGATCAAGGCGTCGAGGCCGGCCGAGACCGCGTAACCGGGCCTTGGCGACCGCCACCCGCGCCTACCCGCGCGGCCCTGCTCCGCACCGCTCGAACGCCATCGCCCGTACCCGAAGCGACTTGCCTGCACCCGCATCTGCACCTGAACCGCAACAGATCTGCGGCGGGCTGCCGGAAGCGCCCGCTCCCGGCAGCCCGCCGCATCTCTGTATCGCCGGCTGTACCTCTGTACCTCTGTATGTCAGTACCGCCGGTCGTACCTCCCTCGTCCGCGTCCTACGCGGCCGAGCGGAAGGCCGGAAGGTAGCCGCCCGTCTGTCCGGCGGCCTTCGGGTGATACGAGTTGTAGACCGGTATCGACACACTGTGGAGCCATGCGTCACCGGAGCACAGTTCGTGCCCGGTGAATTCGTCCACCACGCTGGAGAACGTAAATCCGGCGTTGGCCGCCTGCTTGGCGATGACACCGTTCAGGACATCGGACGCATCGTTTATGGCCGCCCGCTCGTTCTCCGAGAGCCCGGCGATGCAGGTCCCGCTCAACTGGTAGAAGCGCGGGTAGCCCAGCACCACGACATGCGCCTGCGGAGCCCGTGAACGGATGGCGCCGTAGAGCGAACCGAGGCCGGACGGCAGTGAGTTCTGCATCTGCGAGACGGCCGAGCGGACACTGCTCAGGCAGGTGGCCTCGCTGGACAGCACACAGTCCTGCATGACACTGGCGAAACCGACGTCGTTGCCGCCGGCGGTGACGCTGACCAGGCCGGTGGACGAGTTCAGCGCGCCCAGCTGGCTGCCGGCCACCGAACTCGTCGTGGCGCCCGAACAGGCGACGAAGGCGAAGGACGAAGGTGAGTTCGCAGCTGCCCAGAGGTAGGGGTAGGCGTTGGTGCTGCGGCGGCAGTCGCCGCTGTCGGACAGGTAGCTCCCCGCGCCGACGCCGGACGAGTACGAGTCGCCGAGAGCGACGTACCCGCCGGCGGCGGCCGAGGAGGTTGCCGAGGCCGGCTGGGCGACGCCCAGAGCGGCCACGGCGGCGAGGACCAGAGTGGATGCGGACGCCCAGAATCTCCGTACTGACATGGCTGTCAGCCCTCCGAAGTGTGGGGGGTGGGTGGGGGGTTGATGGAGCGCCACGTTTCTAGCAGCTCTTGGTACCCGCCGGTAATAGCTGGGGAAGAACTGGTCTGATATGCCCGAATGATCGTTCGGTCATCGAAGCTCCGCGCGTAGATAAACCTCCGGACGTACCTCGATTGGTGCGAGCGGAGGCTCGTGCGGCCTTGCTGGAGGGTCGTGCCCTCGTGGCCATCGCGCCATCCGGGAGGGGCCGGCCGGTGTGTTCCGGATGGCGTGGTGTGTCCGGGGGGTGCGGTGCGCCCGGAGGGACCGGCATGCCCGCCTGCGCCGCTTCCTGCGTACGTGCCCGGTGGGTGGTGTTCACGCGGCCTTGCCGCCAGGCCGAATTCCGTTTCTGGGCACGGGAGATCTAGTGCCGGGGGTGTCACGCATCCGATGTCCGGCGATGACGTCTCCTTGGTCGCCGGTGGGGTCGGGACCCAACGTCTCCGTCGTGCGTATGGACGCGCGGATCACCGGTCGACGTATGCGACCTCGTGCCCGCTCCGGTTACGCATCGGCGGCTCGTACGGGAACTGGTACACCAGTTACGGCGGAGCCCGGCCGAGGAGTCTCGTTGAGCGCACGCATAGTGGTCGCCGAGGACGACGTGAAGCATGAGTGACTGATACGTATCTATCTGGACCACGAGGGGCCGGGGCGAGGTTCAGGCGGCCGTCGACGGCCACCAGGCCATCGACCGGGCCAGGCCCTCCCGGCCGCCGCCGCCCGCCGCCGTGCCCACTCCTGCCACTGGTTGTTCACCCGCGCCCTCCACGACGTCCATGGCTCCCGCAACCTCAGCCCCTGGGTCTGGGCACTTCGTCCGGGACGCCGATGGCCGGGCGCACGCGCGCGGTCCGCGCGTACCAGCCGGTGTCGCGTCCCGGGCGAATTCCTGGAAGTGGCCGTCGGTGCCGGTGTCGGAGGATTCGGGTGCCCCATGCTCCCGCGTGCACTGTGCGTAGGGCCGGATCCGCAAAAACGCCCTCTGTGGTGGCACCCGGCATGGGTGCCACCACAGAGGGCGGTTGTCGTGTAGATCTCCGAGGATCAGTTGTGGCCGAACCTCCGCTGCTTCCGGTGGGAGACCTGTTCTGAGATCGCGTGCACCGTGTCCTGGCCAGCCGTTCGCGGCGTCTGTTCCTTCGTCTCCGGAGCTGCGCTGCGTTCGTGGCCGCCGGTGCGGGCACCGCGGTTCTGTCGGCTCTGCTTCTTGCCCACGATCGTGCCTCCTGTAGCGGTTCTCGGACGACGGGCAGTTCCAGATTCGCATGTGAGTATGAAAGGTGCATGTCGGGCAGGTGCTCCGTGCCGGTGTTGAAGAAGCCATGACCCGCTTCCGTGTGCTCGCGCGAGGTGGCCGTGGTTGCTCTCGGGCTGTCATGAGATTCGTACCGAGCGTGGTGGCGCTTCGGGCGGGGGTCGGCACTGCCCGGCGGATCAAGCGGACATCAAAGATGCGTGCAGGCCGGGTCGGATATTGAGATGCGTGCAGGCCGGGTCGGACGTAGGGTCGACGCCCGTGGAACCGCTCAGTGAGAAACAGATCCGCTCATCCTTCGTGAACTGCACCAAGGGCGACGCGGCGCGGCTTCGGTTGCCGCTCGACTTCGCAGAACTGCCTTGGGAGGAACTGGACTTCCTGGGGTGGGTGGATCCGGGAGCGCCACTGAGGGCACATCTCGTGTTGCCCCGGCCGCAGGGCGTGCTGGGGATCTCCCTGCGGATACCTTCCGTGAGGCGCACCAGCGCCGTGAAGTCCAGCATGTGCCAGATCTGCCTGACGGGCCACGCCTCCTCCGGGGTCTCCTTGCTCGCCGCCCCTTTGGCGGGCGCCCGGGGCCGCGAGGGCAACACGGTCGGTATCTACATCTGCGGGGACCTCGCCTGCCCCCTGTATCTGCGCGGCAAGCGGCAGCCGAAGCTGCGTTACGGGCGGTACGAGGAGTCCCTGACCCTCGGCGAACGCCTCGCGCGTATGTCGGACAACCTGGATGCCTTCGTGGCCAAGGTCACCGTGGGGTGAGTCCCGACGGGCACACCCCGTATTTGCGTGGAGAAACCGACCGGCGCATCGACACACCGGTTTCTTTGTGAGCGCGAGGGGCGGGGTGTGCGGCTGAGGGCGCAGTCGCACACCCCGCCCGTAGGACACGCGTCACTGAGGGCGCGCGTCCTGCTCCGGGCTCCGCGGAGGGATCGTCTCGCCGGAAATGACACGGGGCGCCGGGGCCGTGGTGTTGTCCGCGTCCTTGTTCTTCATGGCCCGCGCTTCGGCTTTGAGGATGCGGGCCGACTTGCCTGCGCTACGGGCGAGTTCGGGCAGCTTCTTCGCACCGACGACGAGTATGACGACGATGAGGATGATCGCGATCTCGCTGATGCCGAACATGGTCAGTCCTCGCCGCCCTCGTCCTCGTCGTCCCCTTCGAAGAAGTCCCCCACCTCGTCCACGACTTCAGCGGCGACCATGCCGCCGACGACGCCGACGGCGAGTCCGGCCGCGCCCACCGCGACCGCGGTTCCCAGGCCCGGGCCGGACCGGCGGCCGTCGTCGTGGTGTTCCTCGTGCCGGCCGTGGTCGCCGTGGTGGCTGTAACCAACATGTCCGTACGACGAGTTGGAGCCGTACGACGAGCGGTGCTCGATCAGTTCGCGGACCCAGCCGTCGACCAGGCCGTTCCAGTTGTGGTGAGGGACGTCGTCGTGGGAGACGGTGAAGCGGGTGAGTGCGTCGTGACCGGAGGAGAGGAGACCGCCGCGCTTGTCGGCTTCCAGGATCACCTCCATGCCGCCGGGCGTGGCGAGGAAGGTCACCTCGATCTCGTTGACCGCGTGGGCATACTGGGGCGCCGGAGTCAGCTCGATCTCCTGGTAGAAGGGGAGCCGCTGGCCAGTGCCGCCGATGCGGCCGTATTCGAGGTCGGCGGACTTGAAGCCGAAGCCGAGCTGTCCGAACGCTTCGAGGATCGCTTCCTGCGCGGGCAGCGGGCCGACGGTGAGCGTGTCCAGGTCGCCCTTGTCCTTCGCGCCGGCCACCGACAGCTCGGTGTGCACGCCCAGGACGATGCCCAGCTGCTGTCCGTACAGTTCGGTGATCGGCGTCTCCCACGGCAGGTTCACCGTGAAGGGGACGCTGCGGTGTTCACCCTGGGCGAGGCGGAAGCCGCCGCCGACGACGTACTGGTCGAAGGCGACGGTGCCGTGGCTCTCGCCGTCCTCGTGCTCGGCCTCCACCCGGGCGACCAGCTCCAGGGTGATGTGTTCAATGTCGAAGTCCGCGCCGCCGCCCTCCAGTCGGACCTCGCCCGAGAGGCCGCCGCCGGGCAGCACCGCGCCCGGCACGAGGACCGTGTCCACCATGGGGCCGCCCACGCCGAGCGAGCCGAGCAGCCGTTTGAACACCATCGTGGCGTCCACTCCCTTACTTACGTACGTGCGTTGAGGCAGGGGAAGGCCGCGGGTACGGGCCGGGAACATCGGCCGCGAGCACTCCGCGTTCTACAGGTCTGTAGAAGCATAGGGGGCGTTGTTGCACAGTCCAGTGCATCTGGGGCCCGGCTGCTGGAACGTCCGAAATACGTCGCTCAACCGGCCGCGATACGCGCTTGACGAGCGCGTTTTGCCGTGCCTTTACGATGGCGGTAGGGGGCTGCCGCCCTCTCCACTGATCAGGATCAACCGATCCTCCCGACCGGAACGAGCCACAGCGTGGTGGGGGAGAGCCGTAGCCGGCGCAGCGCCGTCCACCGGTGGCGTTGGGGTCGGTGCCCTTGCACGGAACGGCGCTTTGCCCGCCAGGCCTGCGGAGTCCCTACGCCGTGGACGCCCGGGCTGCTGGTGGAGGAGCGGCGTCCGCGACGGTACCTCTTCTGTGTCACTCGTCTGCACTGCCGGGGGCGACGGCGGGCAGCCGCCCGCTGAGGCTGGGATCTGACACAAGTGCGACGCGCTGCCTGTTCAGGAGTCAACCGGGCGGATGGGATCGCGGCGTGGCAGGCACGCGCTGAAGGAAAGAGAAGGTACCTCCGCATGTCACACCACACCGCGAGGGCGCCGGAGGCTACCCGGGTGGCCAGGTGGGCGGGAGCCCTGCTGTGCCTCGCGGTGGCCGCCATCCATGTCGTGGACCAAGGCGGCATCAGTGCAACGAGGGACCCCTACTACATCGGCGTCGCCTACCACGTCCTGGAGATCGCGGCCGTCGTCGCCGCCGTGCTGTTCCTCATCGGCCTCGTCCGACTGGGATGGCTGCTGGCAGCCATGGTCGCCCTCGGTCCTCTGCTGGGCTACATCCTCTCCAGGGGTCCGGGACTGCCCGACAACAGCGACGACATCGGCAACTGGACGGAGCCACTCGGGCTGGTCAGCCTGGCTGTCGAAGGAGCCCTGCTCCTGTTGTCGGTGCCGCTCTTCGTGCGGAGCCTGCGCCGCAGAACATACTGAGGCTGCGCCGAGTAGCTCGTACACGCTCGTGCACCGGACTGCGGACGTGACCCACGACAAGGTCCGCGCGACTGCTCGCCCAATCGAGGAGCCGCGCCCCACGTCGCGGTATGGCAATCCGTTCGACGCCACGGGGAGACCAGGACCCGGAAGAGCCGGCGGACGATTGCGCTGCCGAAGCAGGCGGTGGAAATCCGCGAAGAGGTGGAAGTCCTCGAAAAGAGCACATGTGCTGGCAGAAGCAGGAGAGGGCATCCCACGGGATCGAGTGGGGTCCCGCGGGTCGTGTCTTCACCGCCAGGAGCGGAGAGCCTCTCGATGCCGCCAACGTGCGCCGCGACTTCCGGACCATCGTGAGGAAGGCGGGCCTGGAGCCGGAGTGGACGCCTCGGGAGCTTCGGCACAGCTTCGTGTCGCTGCTCTCGGACCACGGCATCCCGCTGAAGCGGATCTCGATGTTGGTGGGGCACAGTAGCCAGGCGACTGCAGAGGCCGTCTGTCGCAAGCAGCTCTGCACTGTGATCACTCAGGAAGCAGAGGCGATGGACCAGATCTTCGCGTTCAAGGCCGAGTGCAGTGACGGCGAGTCTTGATCAGGAGCCTTTGGCCCCCTGTTTGGCCCCCGGGTACGACAGAGGCCAGGTCCTAAATCTAGGACCTGGCCTCTGACCTGGTGTTTCAGCTGTCGGGGTGGCGGGATTTGAACCCACGACCTCTTCGTCCCGAACGAAGCGCGCTGCCAAGCTGCGCTACACCCCGATCGTCACCGGTGTCCCGGCGACATCGATTACTTTAGCCCACCCGCGCCCGCAGACGAAATCCGGTTTATGTGCAGCTGAGGGCGAGGGGGTCGTGGGCGCTCAGTCCCGGGGTGTCAGGGTCAGCAGGGTCGCCTCGGGCGGGCAGGCGAAGCGGACCGGAGTGTAGCGGTTGGTGCCGCAGCCTGCGGAGACGTGGAGGTAGGCGCGGTGATCGTCGACCGAGTGGGTGGAGAGGCCCTTGACCCGGTCCGTGTCCAGGTCGCAGTTGGTGACCAGGGCTCCGTAGAAGGGGATGCAGAGCTGGCCGCCGTGGGTGTGACCGGCCAGGATCAGGGGGTAGCCGTCCATCGTGAAGGCATCGAGGGAGCGCAGGTAGGGGGCGTGGACCACGCCGATGGAGAGGTCGGCGCCAGTTTCGGGGCCGCCTGACACCTCCGCGTAGCGGTCGCGCTTGATGTGCGGGTCGTCCAGGCCGGTGAAGGCGATCTCCAGGCCGTCGATCTTGAGGCTGCCGCGGGTGTTGGACAGGCCCAGCCAGCCCGCCTCGTCGAAGGCGTCACGCATCGGTTCCCACGGGTTGTGGACGACGCCGACCGCGGGGGCGTTCCCGTTGAGGCCATGCTTGCCCTGGACCTTCTCGAAGAGGTAGCGGGCGGGGTTGCGGAGCTTGGGGCCGTAGTAGTCGTTCGAGCCGAAGACATACACGCCCGGGAACTCCATCAGCGGACCGAGTGCGTCGAGCAGCTCGGGCACGGCCTCGGGGTCGGAGAGGTTGTCGCCGGTGTTCACGACGAAGTCCGGACGCAGGCCGGCCAGTGACTGCAGCCAGGCGCGCTTCTTGCGCTGGCCGCTCACCATATGGATGTCGGAGACCTGGAGCACACGCAACGGGCGTGCCCCGTGCGGGAGTACGGGGATGGCCACCCGCCGCAGGCGGAACGAGCGGGCCTCGAATCCGGCGGCGTAGGCGAGGCCGGCTGCGCCGACCGCTGCGCCGACTGCCGTGACTTTCAGGGGTACTCCGTAGCGTGCGCGCATGTGCCCATCGTCGCAGACACCGTGCGGCGAGAAGAAAACCGGAGCGCGGCCGGCGCCCCGTACCTGCCACAATCAGCACATGACCACGCTCAAGTCCAAGCTCAAGGAAGACCTCACCACGGCCATGAAGGCGCGTGACGAGCTGACCTCGTCCACGCTCCGACTGACCCTCACCGCCATCACGAAGGAGGAGGTCAGCGGCAAGACGGCGCGCGAGCTCTCCGATGACGAGGTGCAGAAGGTGATTGCCAAGGAGGCGAAGAAGCGCCGCGAGGCGGCCGAGGCCTTCGCCCAGGGCGGCCGGACCGAGCAGGCCGAGCGTGAGAAGGCGGAGGGCGAAATCCTCGATGCGTACCTGCCGAAGCAGCTGAGCGATGACGAGCTGGGCGCGATCGTGACGTCCGCCGTCGAGGAGGCCAAGGCCGCAGGGGCCGAGGGGCCGCGAGCGATGGGCGCCGTCATGAAGATCGTGAACCCGAAGGTCGCGGGGCGCGCGGACGGCGGCCGGGTGGCCGCCGCGGTGAAGAAGCTCCTGGCGGGCTGAGGCAGGGCTACGTACAAAGCCGGGCTGCGTACAAGGAGGACGTACGGAAAGCGGCATACGGAAGAGGACGTACGAAGGTGGGGCGCCCGGACCGGGAAGCATCTCGGCCCGGGCG
>NZ_JBHVFF010000079.1:0-29035 GCF_042801895.1 Streptomyces sp. NPDC057543
GTACGCGTCCGCGTACCGGGGCCGTCGCATGCCGGAAGGCACGGGCCAACGGTGGCCGGAAGACGCCGACTGCGGTGGCCGGGAGGCGGGACGGGGTGTACCGCGGAGCGGACTGGTTTCCATCCTGGGGTGGACGTCAGGCAAGATGGGCGCCCGCGACGCCGTAGCGCAGAGAGGGCACGGCGCCGGTCACCGCCTTGATCTTCTACCAGAACCGGACGGCCCGCCAGTGGCGCTACCTGCCCCATGACCTGCCCGCCTGGTCGACGGTGTTCTATTACTTCACGCTGTGGCGCAAGGACGGGCTCGACCAGGGGATCCAGGAACTCCTGCGCTGCCAAGTGCGGGAGAAGGCCCGCCGATTAGAGGACCCGTCCCTCGTGGTCATCGACACCAGCGCCTGGAGAAGGCCCTGGTGGACCAGGGATTCAAGGACGAGGTCATCATCCACGGTGCACTGCTGGACATCACCGTCGAGGTCGTCCGCCGCAACCCGGAGGACCAAGGCAAAGGCTTCGTCCCACAGCCGAAAAGGTGGGTGGTCGAGCAGGTCAACGGCACGTTGATGCTGCACCGGCGCCTGGCCCGCGAATACGACCACCGGCCCGACAACGCCGCCTCGCGTGTCTACTGGGCCTCCACCGGCCGCCTTACCACACCCGCACCAGCCTGGCGCGATCAACTTCAGGTGGCAACGTGAACGTCGTCGAACTGATGGCGGACCTCCAGGCCCGCCACGACGAGGCCACCACTCGGGCCGGCGAACTGCGCTACCAGATCGAGCACCTGACGGCCGCCCTGGCCGAGACCGAGGCCCGTCTGACGGACCTCGTCACGACCCGGAAAGTCATCGCGGAACTCGTACCGACCGGAGGCGAACCCGAACCGCCCGAGTCGGCCAGCGCCTACCAGGCCATCCTGAGCGCCTTCAACAAGCACCCCGACCAGGCATTCCGAGTACGGGACCTGCACGAACTCCTCGGCATGCCCACCGACGACCCGGCCATGAATGTCTCCCGCAGCCGCCTCGGGCGCCTCACCCGCCAAGGCTTCCTCACCCAACCCGGACGAGGTCTCTACCAGAAACGGACTTAACGCCCTCTCACTCAGTCCGACCGACCGGGAGGTACTGCCGGAAACCCAAAGCAGGCAGCAGTGTCGACCTCGGGATCCCTTACAGAGGTCGCTCGCGGTCTCAGCCGCATTGGTGTCGAGGCTACGCAGCTAGTGGCCCGGAAATGTGGACTAACTGAATCTGCACCTGGACCTTGGGTCGGGGCGCCCGGACCCGCCTTGAACAGGCGCTGTGCCAGGCCGTATGGGACTGGCTGGCAGTTGCTGATCAGCCCAGATGAGTTTGCCGTCCGGGATGTGGCGGGTTCCCCATCGGCGGGACGCCGGACTGCCCGGGCTCGATCGGCTCCCGGTGGTGGGCGTGACGCCGGCCGCTCGTCGCGCACGAGGTCGGCGTCCATGTGGCCCGGCCGAGCAGGTGCTGCCACACCTCACGATGATCACCGGTGGCCGCAGCCGTCTCCCCACCGGGACCTCAGCGAGATCACATCTACCGCTGAAGTACTACCGTTGCGTCATGCGAACTCTCGACCATGCGCGTACGGCACTTGTCCTGATCGACCTGATGGAACGGATCGTCGGTCTGCCGCTGGAACCCCGCACGGGAGACGCGGTGGTCGACGCCGCCCTCACTCTGGCTGGTGAGAGCCGTGCCGTCGGCGCACCGGTCATTGCAGTCCGGGTTGAACGTCCGAACGTCACCGAACAGCCGCCTGGGAGTGAGCTGGTCGCGTCAGTCGCCGAACTCGCGGACGCGGTGGTTGTCAAGCGCACCATCGGCGGCTTCTACGGCACTGGCCTACACGAGCTGCTCCAGCAGCGCGGCGTCGATACCTTGGTGTTCGCGGGCATCGCGACAAACCTCGGCGTCGAATCCACCGCGCGGGCAGCCGCCGATCACGGCTACGACGTGGTGTTTGTCGAGGAAGGCATGGCCGCGCTGACGGCCGAGGAGCACGAGGCGGCCATCTCGCTGAACCTCCCCCGTTTCGGCGACGTAGTACGCCTCACCAACCTGAAGTGGAGTCAGAGGGCGAGCGAGTGCTCGAGGATGTGAGCCGGTTCGACGCGTTTCGGCTTCGGTGGTGACAGCGGCTCAGGCTACGGCGGGCAGGCCGGCGACGCCGGTGATCTGGTCCCAGATCGCGGAGCGGATGATCATCTCGGCGCGGTAGTTCGGGGCGGTGAGGAGGCGACGGCGGGGTCGGAAGTGGGGTGAGATGCCGCTGAACGCGGCCAGGAACCGTTGTGCGACACCCACCGATCGGAAGCCTTTCATCGCGCGCTCGCGTTGCTCGTCGGCTGGTGGGAGTTCTCGGCCCGGTTGTTCAGGCCCTTGTGCGAGCGGTGTTCGACCGACGGCATCTCGTGGCGGTGGGCGACGCCGTAGGAGGGGAGCTTGTCGGTGACGATCACCCGGGGCACCGACCGGGTCTTCTTCATCAGCTTCCGGAAGAAGCGCCTGGCCGCGGCCGCGTCCCGCCGGTTCTGCAGCAGGATGTCGAGCACGTTCCCGTGCTGGTCCACGGCCCGCCACAGGTACCGCTGCACGCCGTTGATTTTGACGAACACCTCGTCCAAGCGCCACTTGTCACGTGGGCCGACTCAGGAGAGCTCACGGGCCGGTACGAATGCCATAACGACAGTTGCTTTGGGTTTGGGGTCTACTTCGACGAAGGCGGCATGCTCGTTGACCCACCGACCCGCGCCAAGAGCCGTGACAGTGGCACCTGTCAGTGGTGTCAGTCCTCGCTCTCGGGTGGAACCAGCTACCTGCCCTATGAAGATGGCAGCAACTCACACGCTTACATCGTCTGCCCGTCCTGCAAGCAAGAGAACGTCCGGGACGGCTTCGGCGAGGATGACCAGTGCCGCATCAAGCAACGTTCGCCCCGTCAGGCAACCAGTGGATCACGTCGTCTCGCCGCGGTCGTCCGTCGATCATTCTGACGTCGTCCTCCCGGCCAGGAAGCGGGAGTTCGGCGTAGCTGGCTACGTGCCAAGATCTCGGAATGAATGAACTGAAGATTCATCCTCGCGCCGATGATCACATGCCGGGCTGCGCCGAGGCTCTCGCCACCGTTCACGCGGCAGATCGCTACCCAGTGGATTGGCCTGCCGATCCCGAAGGATGGCTGACTCCTCGAAGCATGCTCGCTGCTTGGGTGGCCGTAGACGGTTCGGAGATCCTGGGCCATGTGGTCCTAGCCCGTCCAGGGACGGCGCTTGCGACCGCTGTCGGGCTGCCCGCTCAGCGTCTGGTATCTGTCGCGCGGCTCTTCGTCAGCGCCTGTGCTCGCCGACGAGGGGTAGCGGCCAAGCTGCTGGACAAGGCGGTCGAAGAAGCGGTAGTCCACGGACTGAGGCCCGTTCTGGAAGTCGAGGCCGGTGCGACCGCGGCTATCAAGCTCTACGAGCGTGCCCGCTGGCGTTATGTCGGCAGTTTCTCGGCCGACTGGACCACGGCCGACGGCCGCGTCGCGCAGATGCGCTCGTATGTTGGCCCCTCCGAACGAGGTGGACGTTGCCTGATTCCTTGTTAACGGCGCCGCAACGCTCAGTGCTCCTCGCGGCGGCGTTAACAAGGAATGAGGTTCGCCGGGTTGGTCGTCGTGGCGGTTGGATGTGCGGTGATGTCCGATCCGACCGCTGGAGGCGCGGTGGCCGAGCCTGTCCGTGTGCGCAGACTGACCGACCAGGAGGGGCAGCGGCTGCAGCAGATCGTGCGCCGGGGCAGCACCAACTCGGTGCGCTATCGGCGCGCGATGATGCTGCTGGCCTCGGCCGGCGGGAAACGGGTGCCGGTGATCGCCCAGCTGGTGGCGGCCGACGAGGACACCGTGCGCGATGTGATCTACCGGTTCAACGAGATCGGCCTGGCCTGCCTGGACCCTCGGTGGGCGGGAGGCCGTCCCCGCCTGCTCAGCGATGACGACGAGGACTTCGTCGTCCAGACGGCCACCACCCGCCTGTGGGGCGTCGACCGCCGCAAGAAAGGTGCCGCGAACACGCTGGCCGCGCTCAAGTCGATCCGCGCCGCCCGGCTCGACGGCGCCCCCATCTACGTGATCCTGGACAACCTGTCCGCCCACAAAGGCACCGACATCCGCCGCTGGGCTACAAAGCACAAGGTCGAGCTGTGCTTCACCCCGACCTACGCCTCTTGGGCCAACCCCATCGAGGCCCACTTCGGACCGCTGAGGCAGTTCACCATCGCCAACTCCAACCACCCCAACCACACCGTGCAGACACGAGCCCTGCACGCCTATCTACGCTGGCGCAACGCCAACGCCCGCCACCGCGACGTCCTGGCCGCCGAACGCAAGGAACGCGCCCGCATCCGAAGCGAGAAGGGCATCCGTTGGGGCGGACGCCCCCTCAACACCGCAGCCTGACCAACCGCGAACTTACACAGCCACAGCGCATCATCGGTCCGCTCGTGGCCAAGCGCGGACGACCGAAGCGTTGTGAAGATGATCTCGGCTGGGCAGACCCGGAGCGCCGAACGGGGCCGGTTCAGGAGAAGGACGGCGCCAGAGGAGAATGACTCAGGAGGCGGACGGCTCGATCTCCCCCGCGAAGACGATGACCTGGTCGATGAGGCTCCGCCGCAGATGGACGACGTCCGTTCCCGCCAGGCGGGGGCCTCCATCCGGCGTCGTGAAGACCCACTGGTACCGGGCCCACTCGTCCGGCATGTCCACCGCCGAACAGCGCACCATCGTGCCGGTCCCCGCGGGGTGGCGCCGGATGTCCAGCACGAACCGCTCGACCGCCTCGATCCCCTCACTGCGGCCCAACGGTCCCCAGAAGACCACGTCCGAGGTTAGGGCCTGGGAGAGCAGCGCAGTCACATAGCTGTCGTCCGAGGCGTTGAACGCGGAGATGAACGTGTCGATCGCGGACCGCGCGGTCTCTTCCTGCATGCACCAGTAATACCACTCGCCTCGCGGACCGCGCTCGTCCCGTGAGCCGTCTCCCGACCCCACGGTGAACCATCCCGGTCACAGCACTAGCCGAAGGCTGCCGGCGGGAGACGAGGGCCCTCGTTGCCTCCTTCACGGGCGGGGAGCGGTATCGGTAGGCGGTGGCCGCGGCTTGTTGCCACACGGATCACGTTGTGCAGGGCCCCAATCAGGCCCGCCGCCAGGTTTCGCAGCTCTTCCGGCTCGGCCTCCTCGTCGCCGAGTACTTCTGACGCATGCTCCAAGAGCTTGGCTGCCATGCCGAGTTGTATCGCTTCGGTGCTGTCCGCCAGGCGGGACAGTGGCCGCTGTTGTCGTCGGTGCTCAGGAAGCTGGGTGTTCTGGAAGGCCGTGCGGGTTCCGGCACGTATGTCGCCGAACCTCGTCGGCGTGTCCGGGTGGTCCGTTCATCGGCACGCGAACAGCGTGACGATTCCCCGTTCCGTGCGGACATGCAGGCTGTGGGCAGGCAGGGGGACTGGGAGAGCCGGACCGAGGCCAAGGTCCCCGCTCCAGCGGAGATCGCGGCGCGGCTCGGTGTCGCCGAAGGCGACCTGTGCGTCCGTACCGTGTACGAGTTCCTGGCCGACGGTAAGCCGGCGCAGTTGTCGACGAGCTGGGAGCCGTACGACCTCACCGCCGGCACACTCGTCGTTCTCCCCGAGGGCGGGCCGCACGCCGGGGCGGGCGTCGTGAACCGTATGGCTGCGATCGGCATCATGGTCAGCCACGCTGTCGAGCAGCCGGAGCCGCGGCAGGCGACTGCCGAGGAGGCTTCGCTTCTCGGCATCCAGAAGGCAGCTCTCGTCACCCATATCAGGCGGACGTACTACAGCGACCAAGGCCGACCCGTGGAGACCGCGGATATCGTCGTGCCCGCCGCCTTGTGCGAGATCGTTTACGAGATTCCCACCGGGCGATAGCCCGAGGTGAAGGTCGGGCTCGATGAGTGGGCGACGTCCACCGAGTTGATCGTTCCTGGGCCGTCCCTGGGCCGTGCGAGGGTGCTCGGCAGTGATCGGCGGCGACAACCAGTGACAGATCAGCTACGAGCGGGGACAGCGAAGGGGCAGGTCACGGGTCCCTGATGAGACTGGTTTCCGTCCCGGGATGGACGTCAGGCAAGATGGGGTGTATCTGCCCACACATCGATAGCCGGACGGTTTCTCTTGGCTGAGTACATCTACACCATGCGCAAGACGCGCAAAGCGCACGGCGACAAGGTGATCCTCGATGACGTCACCCTGAACTTCCTGCCCGGCGCGAAGATCGGTGTCGTGGGCCCCAACGGCGCCGGTAAGTCCACGGTGCTGAAGATCATGGCGGGCCTGGAGCAGCCGTCCAACGGTGACGCGTTCCTGTCGCCCGGTTTCAGTGTCGGCATCCTCATGCAGGAGCCGCACCTCGACGAGGCGAAGACGGTCCTGGAGAACGTCCAGGACGGCGCCGCCGAGATCATGGGCAAGCTCAAGCGCTTCAACGAGGTCGCCGAGCTCATGGCGACCGACTACTCCGACGCGCTGATGGACGAGATGGGCAAGCTCCAGGAGGACCTGGACCACGCCAACGCGTGGGACCTGGACGCCCAGCTGGAGCAGGCCATGGACGCCCTGGGCTGCCCGCCCGGCGACTGGCCGGTCGTCAACCTCTCCGGTGGCGAGAAGCGCCGCGTCGCGCTCTGCAAGCTCCTCATCGAGGCCCCGGACCTGCTCCTCCTCGACGAGCCCACCAACCACCTCGACGCCGAGTCGGTGAACTGGCTGGAGCAGCACCTCTCCAAGTACACGGGCGCCGTGGTCGCGGTCACCCACGACCGTTACTTCCTGAACAACGTCGCCGAGTGGATCCTGGAGCTCGACCGCGGCCGCGCCCTGCCGTACGAAGGCAACTACTCCACGTACCTCGACAAGAAGGCCACCCGCCTCAAGGTCGAGGGCCGTAAGGACGAGAAGCGCGCCAAGCGGCTCAAGGAAGAGCTGGAGTGGGTCCGCTCCAACGCGAAGGGCCGGCAGACCAAGTCCAAGGCGCGTCTCGCCCGTTACGAGGAGATGGCGGCCGAGGCGGACAAGATGCGGAAGCTGGACTTCGAGGAGATCCAGATTCCGCCGGGCCCGCGGCTCGGTTCCATCGTCGTCGAGGTCGAGAACCTCTCGAAGGCCTTCGGCGACAAGGTCCTCATCGACGACCTGTCGTTCACGCTGCCGCGCAACGGCATCGTCGGCGTCATCGGTCCGAACGGCGCGGGCAAGACCACGCTGTTCAAGATGATCCAGGGCCTGGAGACCCCGGACACCGGCTCGGTCAAGATCGGTGACACGGTCAAGATCTCCTACGTCGACCAGTCCCGCGCGAACATCGACCCGAAGAAGACCCTCTGGGCCGTCGTCTCGGACGAGCTGGACTACATCAACGTCGGCCAGGTCGAGATGCCCTCGCGGGCGTACGTCTCCGCGTTCGGCTTCAAGGGCCCGGACCAGCAGAAGCCGGCCGGCGTCCTGTCCGGTGGTGAGCGCAACCGCCTCAACTTGGCGCTGACGCTCAAGGAGGGCGGCAACCTGCTGCTCCTCGACGAGCCCACCAACGACCTCGATGTCGAGACCCTGTCCTCGCTGGAGAACGCCCTCCTGGAGTTCCCGGGCGCCGCTGTGGTCATCTCCCACGACCGCTGGTTCCTGGACCGCGTCGCCACGCACATCCTGGCGTACGAGGGTGACTCCAAGTGGTACTGGTTCGAGGGCAACTTCGAGTCGTACGAGAAGAACAAGGTCGACCGCCTCGGCGCCGACGCGGCCCGCCCGCACCGTGCCACGTACAAGAAGCTCACGCGAGGCTGATCGTCTTGGCACGCCACATCTACAACTGCCCGCTGCGCTGGTCGGACATGGACGCCTTCGGCCACGTCAACAACGTGGTCTTCCTCCGCTATCTGGAGGAGGCGCGCATCGACTTCATGTTCCGGCTGGCGCCGGGGGACGGTTCGCCGTCCTTCTCGGGCGGGTCCGTCGTGGCCCGGCACGAGATCGACTACGTGCGTCCGCTGGTCCACCGGCACGAGCCGGTGACCGTCGAGTCCTGGGTCACGAAGATCGGCGCGGCGTCGCTGACGATCGCGTACGAGATCAAGGACCCGGACCAGGTGTACGTCCGGGCGTCGACCGTCGTCGTGCCGTACAACCTGGCCGAGGAGCGGCCCCGGCGGATCTCCGCCGAGGAGAAGCTCTTCCTCCAGCAGTACCTGGCCGAGGAGCCCGCCGCAGCATGACGGTGCCCGTACGGTCGCTGGAGTTCGCCGACGCGAGGGAGGCCGCGGATCTCGCGGCCTTCCTCGGCCGGCTGCTCCACTACGACCGGGCCGCGGCGGTGCGGATGCAGGCGGGCGGCGGTGCGCTGGCCGTGTTCGGCCGGCCGCCGTCGTTCGAGGTCCTGGCGATCCGGGCGGCGCAACTGGCCGGATCGCACGACTTCGACGTCACGGTGTCCGCCGGTGAACTCCTCGAATCCCTCGACGTCGAGGGCGCGGCGGCAGCCGGTTCGGGCGCCCTGCCCGCACCCGTGACCGGGCCGCCGTGGACGGGTGTCCTCCCGCCCCGCGGCGGCTGGCGCGAACTGCCGGGCCTGCCCGGTCCGGTCACCCTGCGCACGGCGGTCACCGCGGCAGTGGCGGAGTTCCGCTCCCGCGACGAGGCGCTGCCCGAGGAGCGCCGTACCCGGGCGGTGCGGGACGTGATCGGACGCGAGATCTGGTCACGCGCGGTCGGACGCACCGAACTTCCGTTGCGGGCCGTCCACGCCGCCCAGTCCCTCGGCTTCCTCCGCCCGTCGCCCGACTTCCCGGTCGCCCTTCTCGCGGCCGGATCCTGGCTGCGGCTGCGCACCCCGTTCGGCTCGATCGCCCTGCGCGGCCCGGGTACCGGGCTCGGCACGCTCGCCGTGTCGGTGGGCGCGGGCTGAGCAGGACCGCGCACCGGGCCGGCCGAACCGCCGGCCCTTGTACCGGCCGTGATCAGCCCCCGCCGCCCGCCGCACCGTGTGCCGTGAGCGGCCGGAACGAGACCTCAGCCCTCGGTGTTCACCATCGAGGCGGCGGCATACGTGAGGTAGTCCCACAACTGCCGCTCGTGCTCCGGCGCCAGGCCGAGTTCGTCGAGGGCGACCCGCATGTGGCTCAGCCACGCGTCGTGCGCCGCCCGGTCCACCTGGAACGGGACGTGCCGCATCCGCAGCCGCGGATGTCCGCGCTGCTCGCTGTAGGTACGGGGCCCGCCCCAGTACTGCGTGAGGAACAGCCTGAACCGCTCCTCGGCCGGGCCCAGATCCTCCTCGGGGTACATCGGCCGGAGCAGCGGGTCCTCTGCTACCCCCTGGTAGAAGCGGTGCACCAGGCGTCGGAAAGTCTCCTCGCCGCCGACCTGCTCGTAGAAGGTCTGCTCCTGCAGCGTGTCGCGCGGAATCTCAGTCACCCGTCCATCGTCGCAGACGCACCGGCCGAGGTCCCGAGTCCTAGGACTCCTGACCTCGGACTCCGGCCACGGGGCCTCTGCCGTCGGACCTCCGCCGCCGGACCCCGCCACCGGAACCCGCCATCGGATCCCGGCCCGGTTCCTGGCCCTGGCGTCCCGGGCGCAGGAAAGTGGAGGTATGGACGACGCACGCCCGGATCCCTTCGCCGAGGCCGCCGCCGAGGAGCGGCGGGCGATGGTGCGCGGGATCGTGGCCGGCGGGGGTCTGACCGACCCGGCATGGCGGGCCGCGTTCGAGGAGGTGCCGCGGCATCTGTTCGTGCCGTACTACTACGTCGGCGGCGGAACGGACCGCCTGTGGTGCGAGGACCCCGACCCGATCAGGCGGGCCCAGTGGCTGGGCGGGGCGTACGCGGACGGGGCCGTGGCCACCCGGATCCGGGACGGTGAGCTGATCTCCTCGTGCAGCCAGCCGTCGCTGATGGCCCGGATGCTCGACGAGCTGGACGTACGGGACGGGCAGCGGGTCCTGGAGATCGGCGCGGGCAGCGGCTACAACGCGGCGCTGCTCTCGCACCGGCTCGGCGACGACGCCGTGACCACCGTCGACCTCGACCCGGAGATCACCGAATCCGCCCGCCGGCATCTGGCGGCGGCCGGATACCGCCCGGCGGTGATCACCGGGGACGGGACACGGGGCTGGCCCCCGCGCGGCCCGTACCACCGGATCATCGCGACCTGCACCCTGCCGTGCGTACCGCAGGCCTGGCTGGACCAGTGCGTGACGGACGCGCGGATACTGGCGCCGTTCGCCACCGGACTGATCGCGCTTCGGGTGAGCGAAGGGGAACACGGAAGGTACGCCGAGGGCCGGTTCCTGCACACGCCCGCGTACTTCGTACCGCTGCGCGGCACACTGCCGCAGCCGGCGCGGCGCCCACACCTCGGCACCCTGCCCAGGCGCGTCAGCGAGAACCAGCTCTTCCGGTTCATGCTGACGCTGACCGGGGCCACCCTCGACCCGCGCGAGGCCCTCTCCCTGTGGCAGCGCGAGCGCCGTCCCGAACGGGAGAGGTTCGGCATCACGGTCCAGTACGGGCGGCAGTGGGCCTGGCTGGACGACCCCGAGGGGCCGTACGTCTGGCCGCTGCCCAGCGGGTAGCGCGGCCGGTCCGCGGTCAGTCCCGGCGGATCGTGATCGTCGTCCACGCCCCGACATGCACCTGGTCGCCGTCCTGGAGCGGCACGGGGACGTACGGCTGGATCGGATCCTCGGCGCCGTTGAGCGTGGTGCCGTTGGTGGAGTTCTGGTCGACCACGGCCCAGCCGCCGTCCGGCTGCTGCACCAGCACCGCGTGCTGATGCGAGACGCCCGGGTCCTCCGGCGGCACGGACAGATCGATGTCCGGGGATTCGCCGGTGCTCTGCCTGCGGCGGCCGATGGTGATCTGGTTGCCCGTCAGCGGAAGCTGCTGCTCCGGGGAGTACGCGGGCAGGTTGAGCCCGGTCGCCTCGGGGCCGCTGCGCTGCATCATCGCCAGGAAGTACTCACGGTCCGGGGCGATGACCGCGGTCCAGCTCGCGGGCGGCTGCGTCTGGCCCGGGAACTGCGGTTGTTGCTGCTGTGGGGCCGGCGGCTGCGGGGCCTGGGTCCGGGACGGCGGCGACAGCATCCAGTCGTCGTCGCCGGACTGCGGCGGCTGCGACTGCTGCGGCGCAGGAGGGGCGGGCGGGGCGGTCGGACCGGGCCGCCCGAACGCGGGCGGCGCCGACTGCTGCTGGAACGGCGGCGGTGCGGACTGCTGCTGGAACGGCGGAGGCGGCGTCGACTGCTGCTGGAAGGCAGACGGCGGCCCCTGCTGCTGGAACGGCTGCGGCGGCTGCGGCGACTGCGGCGACTGGGGCCCCGGAGCCGGAGGCGGGGGCGGCCCGGGGCGGCTGTCCCGGTCGGGGGAGAGCGGCTCGGCCGGGCGGTTCACCTGCGAGGGGCGCGAGCTCTGGTACTCGAACGGGTCGCGCTGCTGCTGGGGGCTCGGCGGCTGCTGCGCCTGGAAGCCCGGCGGCAGGTTGAGGCCCGGCGGAGGGCCGGGAACGCCGTGCGGCGCCAGCGGCGTGTACGACGTCGCGGTGTTCGTGAGGAAGTTCCAGCGGCATTCCTCGCAGAACGGCGCCATCGCCTCACGTGGCGTGCGGCACTGCGGGCAGAGCTCGGCCTGCTGGGTCGCGTCCGGGCCGGGGCCCTGCGGGTAGCCGTAACCGGGAGCGGGGGGCGGGGGAGGCGGCGGGGGGACTGCACCCGCAGGCGCGCCCGCCCCGGTCATGCGATGTCCGCAGACCTCGCACCAGTCATCGGAACCCGACTGGTGTCCGTTCGGGCAGGTCGGCATGTCGGCGCTTCCCCCTCTCCTCGTCCGGCCCCGGGGGGCCGTGAATTTCTGCTGCTCTTCGCCACCCGGCACCGGATCGCTCCGGCCGGACGGCCCGACTCTGTGTGGCTATTTCTTGACGCGCACGGTCTTGGTGGAGCGGGTTTCGAGTGTCATCGAGTCCGCTTCCGCGACCTTCGCCTTCAGTCGCACAGTACCGGTCGCCGCGTCGACGACGTCCACCACCTTCGAAAGCAGTTTCGCAGTTTCCTCGTTCCCGGACGCCGATGCCAGCTGCACCGCACGGCCCAGTTTCGCGGTCGCGCCGTCGAAGTCTCCCGACTTGCGGGCATCGAGCCCCTGCTGGATGACTTGTGCCAGTTCCGCCTGACCCGTGTAGTGCGCGACCTGCGGGTTTATCGAGGTGGACGCCACCATGTCCTCCGTCCACACCGCCCGTACCAGGCCCTGCGAAAGCGTCTGCGGCGCGCCGCCCGCCGGGTCGGGAAGGATCAGCGAGACCCGGGACGCCAGCATCTCCTGCCCGATCCCGGCCTCCGGCACCTGTACGCACACGTGGTAGTCGCGGGACTCGTCGCCCCAGGAGCCCGTGGGGTAGTCACCGGCGCGGGGGCCCGCCGTGGTGCGGCGTCCGGTCAGATCGACGACCGTCGGTGCGACCTGCTTCACGAACTTGATCTCGACCCCGACGGGCGTCCAGAGCCGCAGTGCGACATCCGCGACCTCCTTGCCCATCGCGTTCTCCATCATCTGCGTGAAGTCCGCGGCCAGTCCCGCCGGGTCGGCGACGATGTCGGCCGTGCCGAGCAGCGCGGCGGCGACGGCTGTGACCTCTTTCACCTCCCAGTCGGTGCCGACACCGCGGGCATCACAGGTGAAGCGGCCCGCGCAGGATTCCAGCGCGGCCCGCAGGTCCTCCGGCGCCTCGTGCTCGTTGCGGCCGTCGGTGAGCAGGATGCCGTGCCGGATCTCGACATCGGCGGCGCCGAGCAGCCGGTCGGCCAGCCGCAGCCAGGTGCCGATCGCCGTACCGCCGCCGGCGCTGAGCGCGCGCAGCGCCTCCTTCGCCCGGGCCTTCGTCCGCGCGTCGGCCACGGCCAGCCGCCCGTTGCCCGGGTAGACCTCCTTGGCGACGTGCGTGCCGCCGACCACGGCGAACGAGGTGCCCTCGCGCAGGGTGTCGATCGCGGCGGCCGTCGCGTCGCGGGCATGGCGCATCTTCGTCGGCGGATAGTCCATCGAACCGGAGCAGTCGACCATGATCACCACGGCGGCGCCCGGCGCCTGACCGGGCACGCGCGAAGGCGCCGCAGCCGCACCGGACAGCGGGACACCGCCGGTGGTGCCTCCTCCGGTCGAGGTGACCGTGACGATGGCGTTGACCTCGCGACCGCCCTCCGGCAGATATTCGTTCTGGTACACCTCGACGGAGAACTGCGGCACGTTCGACTTGGAGAAGTTGGCCATCTGATCGGCTCCTTGAGACTCCAGGTGTCAGATGAAGACAGCTGTGAGGGAAGAAAAGCGGGCGAAGGCGCTGAGTGCGGCGAAGGCGGGTGAGCACGGGCGGCGGCGCCGGGACGGGGTGGGCGGAGTGGGTTGGAATGCGCGGAGCCGGTGGAACAGGGGGAGTGGGCGGAACGGGGGCGCGGAGTGCGTGGATGGGTGGGCGGAATCGGAATCAAGCGTTACGGAACGGGACTCATGTGTCGCCGCACGCCGATCCTGCCCCCTGCGGCGGTACCGCGAACGGCAGGAGGGCCACTGTTACGTTGTCGTGGCCCCCACCGTCGAGCGCGTGACCCACCAGCACCTGGGCGCCGTGCAGCGGCCGCAGGTGCGCGTCGGCCGGCACCGCCGCGGCCATCTCGGCCGCCGACTCCGCGTAATTCCACAGGCCGTCCGTGCACACCACCACGAGACCGGACCGGTCCGGTTTGAAGGACGCGGTGTGGGGCTCCAGTTCGTACGCGTCGGCGCCGAGCCACCCCGTGATGGCGTGGGCGCGCTCGTCCGCGTACGCCTCGGCCTCGTTCATCAGGCCCGCCGCCACCATCTGTGCGGCCCAGGAGTCGTCCTCGGTCAGCCGGGCGGGCGGGTTGCTGCGGTCGTCGGGCACCCAGTAGACGCGGCTGTCGCCGACCCAGCCGACGACCAGCAGGCCGCCCGCCATGACCGCGCCGACCAGCGTGCACGCCGGGGCGTTCTGGTGGCGGTGCGGATCGTGCTCCATGGCACTGCCGGGCTCCTGGGCCAGGGAGTTGACCGACTCGGCGGCGGCGACGATCGCCTCATGCATCGCCTGCTGCGGATGGGTGCCGCGCGGCAGCGACTCCAGAAGCGTTTCGTTGGCGGCGCTCGCGGCGGCCGCCGAAGCCTCGTCGGGGCGGCTCGCCGAGGAGACACCGTCGCAGACGATCGCGACGACGGCCGGCGAACCGTCGGGCAGGGCGGTGGTCGACACCGCGAACGAGTCCTCGTTGCGGTGGTGGCGCAGGCCCCGGTCGCTGACGGCGGCCACCGATTCGAGCTCCTGCTCCATGTGGTCGCGCTCGCGCGGCTGGGCGTGACCGCAGTTCTCGCAGTAGCCGTCGGTGTCGACCCGGCCGGCCCGGCAGGCCACACACAGCTTGGTGCCGGCCGGCGGCGTGGCGGACAGCTCGGCGGCGGGGCTACGAGGATCGGGTGCGGGCGCCGATGCCCCGGCCGGCGGCGCGGACGCGGCCGTGACCTCGGGCGTGGCCCCGGGCGTGGCCTCTTGTACGGCCCCAGGCGCGGCCAGCTCGAAGTCGCCCGATCTGCCCGGCCCACCTGACCCGCCCGGTCCGCCCGGTTCGTCGAACCGGACCGCTGCCGGGTGTTCCGCGGGAGTCCGGGCGGCGGACGCCGCGCCGTTCTCCGCAGGCACGGTCATGGCGATCGTCGGGCGGTCCCGCGGCGGTTCGGGCACGGCCGACAGGTCGTACCCGCACGCACCGCAGAACAGGTCCCCGGGCTCCAGTGGCTCCTCGCAGCCGGGGCACTTCGACAAGACCGTCTCCTGGGGCTTCTGCGACATTTTCACACCCACGTCCGGGGGCGGAAACGGTTGGCCCGCTCCACCAGTTCGATCCTCTCGTCGCCGGGCTCCGCAAGCCGGGCGAGCATCCGGTACGAACGCTCCAGCCCGAAACGCAGGCCACGCTCGTCCAACTCACTGCCGAGCAGTGTCTTCGGCCTGTCCGCCCCGGCAGACGCGTGCGCCTGCGGGACCGCGGACGAAGCCGTGGGACTACCGGAGAGTACCCAGTCGAGCGCCGTCCCCAGCACCTCTGTGGACAACTGCTCCCGGCGCACCGCGTCCAGACCGAAGCCGACCAGCCCCGACACCTGGGCCGAGGCGGCCATCAGATCGGCGATCAGCGGCTCGTCCGGCGCCCGTTCACGCAGCCGGGCCCGTACCGCGGCGACCCGGGCCGCCGTGTAGTGGATCGACGCCTCCGGTACGGACTCCAGCGCCCTGACGGCCCCGGTCCGGTCCCCGGCGGCGATCCGTACCCGGGCCAGGCCGAACGCGGCGCTGACGAAGCTCGGGTCGGTTGTCCACACCAGCCGGTAGTACTCGGCGGCGTTGTCCAGCTGGCCCAGGACCTCCGCGCAGATCCCCAGCGCCAGCTTGGGCGCCGGCTCACCGGGGAACGCGTCGTACACCGCGTCGAAGGAGAGTGCCGCGTTCTCGTGGTCGCCGGTCACCAGCGAGGTGAGGCCGCGGTACCAGACGACCCGCCAGTCGTCCGGGTACGTGCCTTCCAGGTCCGTCAGGGCCTGTCCCGCGGCGCCGAGTTCGCGCATCTCCAGGCGGGCGCGCAGCTCTCGCAGCCGGGTCTCCAGCGACGGCGCGGGTGCGGCCTGCAGCGCGCTGATCAGTTCGGCGGGGGCGGTGGTCATCAGCCCGGCGAGGAACCCCGCGTTGGGGTCGCTCGCGTCGACCCGGGGCACGGGCAGCGCGAGCGAGGTGGACGGCACGTCGAGCCTGGCCAGCCGGGGGCCTTCGGCGGCGTACGGACCGGACGGCAGACCGGGAACGCCGACCGGGAGCCGGGGGGCCGGAATCGCGACCTGGGTCTGTGTGTACGAGAAGGCCGCGCCGCCCGGTCCCGCAGCGCCGCCGGCCCGGACGTGCGTGGGCGGTGCGGTCAGCGGACCGGCACCCGGCGCGGCGTAACCGGCCGCGACCGGCGCACCCGCGGGCAGCGCGCCCGGTCCCGGTCCGGCGGGCGGCACCGCGGGCGGGACCGGGGCCGAACTCACGACAGCGGTCACCGCCCCGGTCCGCCGCCGCCCGAAGCGCCCTGACGGTGCCGACGCCGCAGCCCGTGCCCCCAGCCGGGACACATCGTCCGTCAGCTCGGCGAACAACTGCGTGTCCGTGACCCGCACTTCCGTACCGAACAGCGTCGACAGCGCCGGGCGCGGCCGACCCGTCTGCAGTGACACCACCTCGCGCAGCACACCCGTCAGCTGCTCCGCCATCTCTGCCGCAGAGGCGAACCGCCGCGCCGGATCCGGGTCGGTGGCCCGCACCAGCAGTCGGTAGAACGACTCGTAGGTCCGGAACACCTCGATGTTGTCCGGGTCCGGGAGCGAGTCCACGAAGACGTTGGTGTAGCCCTGGAAATCGAAGGTGAGCACCGCGAGCGTCCGCGCGACCGTGTACAGATCGGACGCGACCGACGGACCGGTCTCCGCGACCTCCGGCGCCTGATACCCCACCGTGCCGTAGATGGCCGACTCGTCGTCGTCCATCCTGCGGACCGCGCCCATGTCGATCAGCTTCAGCTGGTCCTCGGTCTGGATCGCGTTGTCGACCTTGAAGTCGCAGTACAGCAGGTTGCGGCTGTGCAGATGACCGAGTGCCTCCAGCGCCTCGATGCCGTACGCGCACGCCTGTTCGACGGGCAGCGGATCACGCTTTCCGGCCGGGGTGCGGCGCTCGTTCGCGATCTCCTTGAGCGCCTTGCCGCCGACGTACTCCATCACTATGTAACCGTCGAGCGAGCCCGTGCGCTGGTCGAGATGCTCGACGAAGTTGTAGATCCGGACGATGTTGGAGTGCTCGATCTCGGCGAGGAAGCGGCGCTCCGAGATGGCGGCCGCCATGGCGTCCTGGTCACCGGTGTCGAGCAGGCCCTTGAGGACCACCCAGCGGTCCGACACCGCACGGTCGACCGCGAGATAGACCCAGCCGAGCCCGCCGTGCGCCAGACAGCCCGCGACCTCGTACTGACCGTGCACGATGTCGCCCTCGCCGAGCTTGGGCACGAAGGAGTACGGGTGACCGCACTTGGTGCAGAACCCCTCCGTACGGCCCGCCCGTTCGCCCCGGGCCCGGCCCACCGGCGCTCCGCAGTCGGAGCGCGAACAGAAGCGCTTGCGTTCCGGCACCTCCGGGTTCGCCATCACCGCCGAGCGCGGGTCCGGACGCGGCACGTCCGGTACCTGCACCAGGCCCGCGCCCAGCCTGCCCCGGCCCGACGCGCCCGTGGACGAACCGGAGGAACGCACCGAAACCGAACGGGACGTGGCGCCACCGGACAGCGAGCGCGAGAGCCGCCCCGAAACGGAACGCCGCGACGTCGACGAACGGGACGAGGAACGCGAAGAGGCCCTGGACGAGACCCGCGAACTGCTGTTGCTGCCCCGACTGCCTGCGCTGCCGCCACTGCCCCGACTGCTCGCCCCACCGCCGCCCGCGATCCCGGTGGGCGGCGAGCTCACCAGGCCGGTCGGTGAGACGACCGGAGCCAGACCGCAGGTGTCGCAGTACAGCTCACCGCCGCCCATGTCCTCGTAATTGCCCTCGCACGCGGGGCGCTGGCACTGCGTACTCATGGTCCGTCCCCCTGTTCGCCCCGCCGCGGCGGTCCTTCCACCAAGTACGTATACGTGCTCATCGCCGGTCCTCCGGTCCCGGGGCCCGGCGCTGGGACAGCAGTTCGGTCGCCATCTCCTGGTAGCGCAGTACGGCCTGCGCGGCGACCCGTAGATCGCACGGCGCGCTCCACAGCATCCGGCGCGCCGCGTCGTACCGCTCGATCAGCAGCGGGTCCTCGGCCAGACCGTGCCGGGCGACCTTCGCCTTGTACGCGTCGAGCCGGCCGCGCAGCTCCGCCCGAACGGCCAGCGGGGCCGTGACCGCGGTCAACGACTCACGGGCCCGCAGCAATTCCTCCTCGGCCTCCTGCTCCAGGGTCTCCAGGAGCGGGGAGAGCCGGTGCCACTGGGCGTGCCTGCGGTACTCCGACGCGGCGGCCAGCCGCTCCTGGAGCGCCGTCGCCGGACCGCTCACCGCGGGCACCTCGGACGCGGCGATCTTCGCCAGCACCTCGCCGCGTGCCGACCGGGCCTCGGTCAGGGTGCGGTCCGCGCGGGACAGGACGTCACGCAGCTGGACCAGCCGCTGTTCGGCGTCCTGCCGGACCGCGAGCACGGCCTCGATCTCGCGGCGTACGTCGTCCAGGGCGCGGGCCGCCCGGTCGTAGCGCGTCGTGTCCGGGCGGCCGCCGCCGGGCGCCGAACTCCCGGGACCCGACAGCCAGAAGGAGAGCGGATCGGAGATCACCTGCACCCGCAGCGTGGTCAGCTCATGGGTGATCGCCGCCAGGTCGTCACCCGCGGGGTGCTCACCCGGGCGTACGCCGACGGAGTGCGCCAGCGAGCGGGTGCGGTGCAGCTCGGCGGCGAGCAGGTCTATCCGGGCGGGCAGCGCGGACCACACGGCGTCGGACGCGACGACCATGTCCAGCGAACGGGCGTACAGCTCGTTCATCCGGGCGACCAGCTCCTCCAGCGTGAACCGCTCGGAGAGCTTGGCCGGGCCCGTGATCGACGGATCGGGGCGGCCCGCCGCGTGTGCCACGGTGATGCCCTGGCCGCGCAGCAGTTCGGTGAGGGCCAGCAGATCGTCCCGGTTGGGGTACCTCCGGCGCGCCCGCACCGTACGGGCCGCGGCCAGCGCCCCCGCGTAGGCGTCGAAATATCCCCACAGCAGCGTGATCGACTGCTCGGTGGTGGCCCAGCGTTCCTTGGTGACACCGGTCAGATCGGCGCCCTCCAGGAGCCGGCGGCCCGCGTGGTCCTGCAGGGCGAGGAGCGAGGTCTCGATCGCCTCGTGCTCCGCGCCCAGCCGGGCCAGCGCACGGTCCACCTCGTCCCGGTCCATGACCGGGCCGGGGGGCCTCCCCGCGTAGCCGGGGAAGGGGCCCGCGACGCCCATCGATCACCTCTCCGCTCCTCCTGCCGGGACGGGCCCGGCAGGATCAGGTCCACTGCCTCGCCGGCCGGGTCCGCGCCGTCGCGCACACCCGGCCGGCCCGGCACTAGTTGCTCCGGTACTTGGGGGCCGGCGGCGCCGTTATCCCCGGCAGACCGTCCTCCAGCCAGTTCCGGTACGACCGCATCCAGAGGCTGTCCTTACCACCCCTGCGGTAGTCGACCAGTACCTGGTTGACCCGGGCCACCAGATCGTTCGCGCCGAGCTTCGTCGCCACGCCGTAGTACTCGGTGGTGAACGGCTTGTCGCCCTTGAGCTCGACCGCCGGGTCCTGGGCGGCCTGGCCGGCCGCCAGCGCGTTGTCCGTGACGATCGCGTCGACCTCGCCCAGTTGCAGCCGCACCAAACAATCCAGCTGGTTGGGGACGGTGAGCTGCTCCTCGTCCGCCGCCGTTCCGTCGTGCGGGTCCTTGAAGACCGCGCCGAACGACTGCTTCTCCAGCGCCTCGTAGGCGGTGGAGCCCTCGGCGGTGCAGATCCGCTTCCCGGCCAGGGACTTGTCGAACCCGGTGATCGTCGAGTCCTTCGGTGCGAGGACCTGCTGCCCGGCCTGGAAGTAGGCCGTGGAGAACGAGACCTGCTTCAGCCGGCTGCAGTTGATGGTCATCGTCCGGACGACGACATCGACCTTGTCGTTCTCCAGGGCGGCGATCCGCTGGTTGGTGGGTATGGCACGGAAGATCACCGCGTCGCGGTCGCCCAGGATGTTCTCGGCGATGGCCCGCACCAGATCGATGTCGAACCCTTCGAGCTGGTCCTTGTCCTTGTCGGCCGCCGGATTGCGGTATCCCCAGCTGAAACTGTTCTGGTCGACGCCCGCGATCAGCTTTCCGCGCTTCTTGATCTTCTCGATACTCGGACCGCTGCCGGACGACGGCGGCAGGCTCGCCTCCGGGTCCGTGCAGTCGTCGGCCCGGGCCTGCACCGCCTGCGCCGTACCCGGCCCCGAGGCGTCACCGCCGAAGACGTCGGCGCCGCCGTGGGAGAGCGGCAGCAGGGTGAGCGAGGCCGTCACCGCGCAGGCCACGGCCATGCCCGTCACCCCGCCCCAGCCGCGGGTGGACCACCGGCCCGTGCGCTTCCTGGTCATCGCTCCCCCTCTCACCGGTACTCCGAGAGCCTGCGGTTGACGCCGACGATCGCGGCCACGGCAGCCAGCGCGGCCAGCGCGGCGGCCCCGGTCGGTAGTCCGCCCAGCGCCCCGCGCCCGTCCTTCGCGGCCCGGGTGAACTCGTCCTGCTCATGGGCGAGCGCCAGCTCCAGCGCGTCGTCCACCCGCTCGAAGGACTCACCCGTCGAGTCCTTCGGCCCGATGATCTGCGTCCGCGCGCCCTCGTAGTCGCCGCCGTCGTCAGCCGTGCGGGCGGTCCGGTGGCGGCCCTGCCACTCGGAGACGGCGTCGACGGCCTTCGTCACCGGCCCGCTCCCCTGCTCGTCGTCGGCGGCAAGCTTCCCGGCTCTCCTCAGCTCTTCACCGAGGGCCTTCATATCCGTGGTGTAGTCGGTCTCGTACTTGTCGTTCTTGCCGTCCGGGGTGAGCACCGCGCCGCGGGCGACCAGAGTGAGGTTCTCATTGGCGCGCGCCTTCAGCGAATCGATCCTCGCGTGGTTGAGGACATCGAGGGACTGCTGCCCGTTCACATCGGCGGCATGCAGCTCGGACCGCGCCACCGTGTGCCCCACGGCCAGCCACAGCAGCACCACGGTGGACGCCGCGGTCGCGGCGAGCAGACCGCGGTTGAACACCCGGTGCGTCCTGCGGTAGTTGCGCCGCTGTGCCCAGAAGAGCGCGGCCAGTGCCACGACTCCGAGCCCGAGCGAGAAGAACGGCCAGGCCCTGGCCGCGTCGTTGTCCCGGCCGAGCCTGCCGGTCTCCGCCGCGTACAGCCGCTCGGCGGCCGGCAGCAGGACGTTGGTCATCTGCTGGTTCGCGTACCGGAGATAGGCGCCGCCCAGTGGCAGGCCCTGCCGGTTGTTGGCGCGGGCCCGCTCGATCAGGCCCGTGTACCGGGGGAGTTCCTCGTTGAGCGTGGTGATCTCGTGCCCGGACGTCGTCGACGTGTCCGTGTTGGCCGCGGCCTTCACCAGCAGCCGGGACGCTTCCTTGATGTCCTTGTTGTACCGGTCGTGGACATCGCGCGGCTCCTGCGCCCCGGCCAGGAAGCCACTCGCCGCAGTGGTGTCGGCGTCCGCCAGCGAGCGGTAGATGGCCGCCGCGTCGGCGCTCAGGGGCTGACTGCGGCTCACCACGTCGTCGGCGGCGGACGCCCGGTCGGCGATCTCGAAGGCCGTCACGGCCCCGAACGCGACGACGAGCAGGGCCAGTACGGCCCCGACGATCCGGAGCCTGCCCGGTTCGGTCGTCGCCGCGGCCCGCAGCCGTTCCGCCGTCGCGGACCAGGCACCGCGTTGCGGCGGAACGGGTACGGTCGCGGGCGCGGGCAGCTGTGCGCGCGTGTGTTCCGGCGCGGTGCGTACGTTCGGCGGGTGTGTCACTCGACCTCCCCCTCGGTCACTGACGGTGGCCCGGCCCCCGGCCGGTCGGAGGATGGTGCCCGGCCAGAAGTATGGCCGCAGGGACCGACATCCACACCACGAACGTCCGGATCCTGCATCGATCCACGGATGCGATCACACGCACCCGGACGCGATCACACGCATTCGATCAAGGCCTGAGCCGCCGATCAAGCCGATCGGCGGACCAATCCCCGAAGCGGACCGATCTCCCTACCCATGAACACGTTCGGGACAACTGATCGGTTCCCGTACGCAAGGGGCGTCCCGTGGCGCGCATCGCCGCGGGACGCCCCGGGAAGAGGCCGGCCGGATCAGCTGTACTGCGCACGCAGCCTCTCGTGCACCTCGGCCGCCGCCCCCGCGTGGTCCAGGCCGAGCAGCGCGGCCCCCAGCACCGGCGGCTCCGTCACCACCCGGACGACCGCCTTCGGGGCACGTACCGCGAGGAGTTCGGAGATCCTGCCGTCCAACCGCGGATGGCGGGCCGCCAGCACGCCACCGCCCAGCACCACCGGCACCTCCTCGTCCAGCAGATCCAGCCTGCCCAGCGCGACCGACGCCATCGCGACGACCTCCTCCGCCAGCCGGTCCACCAGCGCGCCCGCCACCGGGTCCCCGGCCGCCGCGGTCGCGAAGAGCACCGGAGTCAGCTCGTGCCGGCGCTCGAACTCCACCCGGCCCAGGTGCAGCGCCTCGATCAGCGCGTACATCGAGTCGAGCCCGAAGTGTGCGGGCAGCGTGCGCGCCAGCTCGGTCGGCTCACCGCGGCCGTCCTCGGCCCGCGAGGCGTACCACATGGCCTCCTCTGCCAGCCCCGAACCGCCGCCCCAGTCACCGGATATCCGGCCTATGGCGGGGAAGCGCGCGGTACGCCCGTCCGGCACCATGCCGACACAGTTGATCCCCGCACCGCAGACCACGGCCACGCCCCGGGGCTCGTCCACCCCGGCGCGCAGTATCGCGAACGTGTCGTTGCGCACCTCGACCGTGCGACCCCACTCCCTGCGGGCCAGGGCCTCGGTCAACTCGGCCTCCTCCACCGGGAGATCGACGTTGGCCAGGCACGCCGACACATGCTCCACGCCTGCGACGCTCCGCTCGGACATGGCCAGGGCCTGTCCGAGCAGCGAGGCCAGCACGTCCAACGCCGCCTCCACACCGACGACCGGTGGCTGGAAGCCACCGCCGCGCGCCGTCGCCAGCACTGTTCCGTCCTCACCGATCAGCGCCACATCGGTCTTGCTGTTCCCCGCATCGATCGCGAGGACCGAAGCGTTCACGCCCACGCCAGGTGCTCCCGGTTGTGCGCGATCAGCTTGTCGGTGAGCGCCTCGGCGTACTCGAACTGGCCGATCAACGGATGCGCGAGCAGCGCCTTGAACACTGCGTTTCTCCCACCGGCCCGCCCGGTGGCTCGCCCCCCGCGAAGCGCGGCCTCCAGGGCGAGGTCCTCGTACGCCGTCACCTGGGCGATCAGGCCGGCGTACAGCGGGTCCAGCTCCGGCACGGCGAGCGGTGTCGCGCCCGTCCCGTCGACCCTGGCCTGCACCTCGATCACTGCGTCGTCCGGCAGGAACGGCAGCGTCCCCTTGTTGTACGTGTTGACCACCTGCACCGGGCTGCCGCCCGAGCCGAGCAGGGAGGACGCCAGGTCCACCGCCGCCTCCGAGTAGAAGGCGCCGCCGCGCTTGGCGAGCAGCGCGGGCTTCTCGTCCAGCGCCGGGTCGCCGTACATGGCGAGGAGTTCCTTCTCCATCGCGGCGACCTCGGCCGCCCGGGACGGCTTGGTGCCGAGCTCCCGTACGACCTCGTCGTGCGCGTAGAAGTAACGCAGGTAGTACGAGGGGACGACGCCGAGCCGGTCGACGATCGCCCGGGGCATGCGCAGATCGTCCGCGATGGCGGCACCGTGCTCGGCGAGCAGCCCCGGCAGGACGTTCTCGCCGGCCGGGCCGCCGAGGCGCACCCCGAGCTCCCAGGTCAGGTGGTTGAGCCCGACGTGGTCGAGGTGCACCTCACCGGGGGCGACATCGAGGAGCCGGGCGAACTTCCGCTGGAGGCCGATCGCCACGTTGCACAGGCCGACGGCCTTGTGCCCGGCCTGGAGCAGCGCCCGGGTGACGATGCCGACCGGGTTGGTGAAGTCGATGATCCAGGCTTCCGGGTTGGTGCGGCGGACCCGCTCGGCGATGTCCAGGACGACCGGGACGGTGCGCAGCGCCTTGGCGAGGCCGCCGGCCCCGGTGGTCTCCTGGCCGATGCAGCCGCACTCCAGCGGCCACGTCTCGTCCTGGTTGCGGGCGGCCTGGCCGCCGACACGCAGCTGGAGCAGGACCGCGTCGGCGTCGGCGACGCCCGCGTCGAGGTCCGAGGTGGTGACGATCCTTCCCGGGTGGCCCTGCTTGGCGAAGATCCGCCGGGCGAGGCCGCCGACGAGTTCGAGACGGTCGGCCGCCGGATCGACGAGCACGAGCTCCTCGATGGGCAGCGTGTCCCGCAGCCGGGCGAAGCCGTCGATCAGTTCAGGTGTGTAGGTGGACCCGCCACCAACTACTGCGAGCTTCATAGGTCAGCCCTTTACTCCGGTCAGTGTGACGCCCTCGACGAAAGCCTTTTGGGCGAAGAAGAAGACGAGGATCACGGGGGCCATGACCAGTACGGTCGCGGCCATGGTCAGGTTCCAGTCGGTGTGGTGTGCGCCCTTGAAGGATTCCAGGCCGTAACTGAGTGTCCAGGCGGCCGGGTTCTCGGAGGCGTAGATCTGCGGGCCGAAGTAGTCGTTCCAGGCGTAGAAGAACTGGAAGAGCGCGACGGCGGCGATGCCAGGCTTGGCCATCGGCACGACGACCCGGAGCAGCGTGCGGAACTCACCGCAGCCGTCGACCTTCGCCGCGTCGAGGTACTCGTTCGGGATGGTCAGCAGGAACTGCCGCAGCAGGAAGATGGAGAACGCGTCACCGAAGGCCATCGGGATGATCAGCGGCCAGAGCGTGCCGGACAGGTCCAGCTGCTTCGCCCAGAACAGATACATCGGGATGACGACGACCTGCGGCGGCAGCATCATCATCGAGATGACGAGCATCAGCGACAGATGCCGCCCGCGGAAGCGGAACTTGGCGAGCGCGTACGCCACGGGCAGCGACGACACGACGGTGAGGACGGTGCCGAGCCCCGCGTACAGCAGGGTGTTCTTCCACCAGGTCAGGAAGCCCGGGGTGTTGAACACCTTCTGGTAGTTGCTCCACTCGAAGGGGTGCGGCCACAGATCGCGGGTCAGCGCCTGCTGGTCGCTCATCAGCGAGGTGAGCAGCAGGAAGACGAACGGCAGCACGAAGAAGAGCGCGGCCGCGACGCCGAGCGCGTGCACGGCGATCCAGTTCAGCAGCGCCTTGCGGCGTGCCGTGTGCTCGGCCGGGGTGGCCGGTCCGCTCGCCCGGTCGGCTGCCTCGAGGGTGTCGAGACCCTGCGCCACGTCACTCACCTGCCTGGATCAGCCCGCTGCGGCGCCGCATCAGCAGTGCGGTGAACGCCATGGCGAGTACGAAGAGAACGAGCGCGACCACGCAGGCGGAGCCGTAGTCGAAGCGCTGGAAGCCGAGGTTGTAGACGAGCTGCGGAAGCGTCAGTGTCGACTTGTCGGGATACCCCGGTTCGAACTGCTGCCCGGAGCCGCCCATCACGCCCGAGGCGACCTTCCCCGCCACGAGTGGCTGGGTGTAGTACTGCATGGTCTGGATGATCCCGGTGACCACGGCGAACATCACGATCGGCGAGATGTTCGGCAGGGTGACGAAGCGGAACCGCTGGAAGGCGGACGCCCCGTCCAGCTCCGCCGCCTCGTACTGCTCCTTCGGTACGTCGAGCAGCGCGGCCATGAAGATCACCATCAGGTCGCCCACCCCCCACACCGCGAGCGCGGTGAGCGCCGGCTTGGACCAGGTGGCGTCGGTGAACCAGCCCGGCGTGGGCAGCCCCAGCCCGCCGAGGATCGAATTGACCGGCCCCGTACCCGGGTTGAGCAGGAAGACGAAGCCGAGGGTCGCCGCGACCGGCGGGGCCAGGTACGGCAGGTAGAACAGGGTGCGGAAGACCCCGGCGCCCGTCTTGATCTTGGTGATCAGCAGTCCGACACCGAGGCCGAACACCACCCGGCAGGTCACCATGACCACGACCAGCCAGAGCGTGTTGCGCAGTGCGGGCCAGAACAGCGGGTAGTCGGTGAAGACGAACGACCAGTTCTTCAGCCCGCTGAACTCCGGCGCCGCGAAACCGTCGTAACTGGTGAAGGAGAAGTAGAGCGTGGAGATCAGCGGGTAGGCGAAGAAGACGCAGAACCCGATCAGCCACGGCGACATGAACGCCGCCGTTCGGAGCGCCGACCGGCGGCGCTTCGAACGGAGTGTGTACGTGGCCGTGCCCGTACGCGTAACTGTGCTCATCGCGGTGCTACTTCGCCTGTGCGATCGCCGCGTCGATTTCCTTGGCGGTCCTCTCCAGACCCGCCTTGATGTCCGTCTGCTTGCCCTTCTCGATGTCGAATCCGAGGTTCTGCAGGGACACCAGGTACGCGCCGCCGTTCACCGAGGGCGGGGTGGTGGTGCTTTCCGGGTTCGCGGCGATGTCCAGGAACGTCTTGAACCGCGGGTCGTACTTCAGCCTCGGCGACTTCAGTGCCTCCAGCGTGGACGGCACATTGTGAATGGCATTGGCGAAGTCGACCACCGCGTCGGTGTCGGTCGTCATGAACTTCACCAGCTCCCAGGCCGCGTTCTGCTTCTTCGAGGTGGCGGCGATACCGGCGATGGTGCCGGTCAGATAGCCCTTGCCGTAGGTGTCGGCCTCGTCGTCGGCGACGGGCATCGGGGCCACCCCGATCTCGAACTTCGGCTTGGTCTCCTCGGCCATCCCGAGCCGCCACTCGCCGTCCAGCTGCATGGCCACCTGGCCCGTGTGGAAGGGGTGCTTGGCGCCCCACTCGTCGCCGAACGCCGTACGGTACTTCTCCAGCTTCTCGTAGCCACCCAGGTCGTCGACCAGCTTCTTCTGAGCGGTGAGCATGGCGGCGAACGCCGGGTCCTCGGCGATGTTCGACTTGCCGTCCGCGTCGAAGTACTTCGGGTTCCAGCTGCCGAGGTAGTGCTCGGTCGTCGACTCGTAGCCGTGGTAGTTCGGCATGAAACCGAGCTGCTCGTACGAATCGCCCTTGGTCTTCGTCAGCTTCTCGGCGTCCGTGGCGAATTCGGACCAGGTCTTCGGCGGGCTGCTGATGCCGGCGGCCTTGAACGCGTCCTTGTTGTAGTAGAGGCCGTACGCGTCACCGAGCAACGGCACGGTGCAGCGCACACCGTCGAACTGCGTGTACTCGTTCATCGCCTTGGGGAAGGTCTTGTCCGGGTCGATCCCGTCCTTCTTCAGGAAGGGGTTCAGATCGACGAAGGCCTTCGACGAGCAGAACTTTCCGACGTTGTTCGTGGTGAACGACGAGACGACGTCCGGGGCGTTCGAACCGCCCGCCCGCAGCGCCTGGTTGATCTTGTCGTCGGTCATGTTGCCGACGACCTTCACATGAATATTGGGGTGCGCCTTCCGGAAGGCGTCGATCGTGTCCTGGATTCCCTTGACCTCGCTCGGTGCACTCCAGCCGTGCCAGAAGTTGATGGTCGTGTCCTTGGACGCGTCATCACTGGCACCGGAGTTGCTCTGCCCCGTACAGGCGGACGCGAACAGCGATATCGCGGCGGTCGCGGCGAGCGCGGCGGCCGTTTTCCGGCGGTTTCCGGACATGGCGGTGACTCCCGTTGGAGGATGAAGGGCGAAGGGTGACGGCGGAGTGACGGCGGAAAAGGGGGATCAGCGCGACGTGTCGAAGACTTCGTCACGCGTGGTGGCGAGTGCGCTCTCCAGCGCGCCGCGCAGGACGGGGCGATGCGTCACGGCCCCGGCGATCAGCCGGGGCCGGGAGGCCGCCAGCTCGGCGAGCTCGGACTCGACCCGGACGCGCAGCGGCTCCCCGCCGGCCGCGATCAGCTCGCCGGACAGCACGACGACTTCCGGGTCCAGTACGGCGACCATCGAGGCGAGGCCGGTCGCGAGGCCCGTGGCGAACAGATCGAGGAGCCGGGGGTGCGGGCCGCCCCCGCCCGCCTCCGCGGCCTCGGCGGCCCGGGTGATCAGGCCGGCCGCGACCTCGTGATGGGTGCCCGAGCCGCGGACCGGAGCGTCGTCGATGCCGAGCTCCCGGGCCAGCCGAGCCAGCACCTGCGCGCCCGCCAGCTCCTGGAAGCCGCCCGAGTTCGCCTTGGTGACCTGGCGGACCAGCGGGGCGCCCGGCACCGGCAGGAAGCCGACCTCACCGGCACCACCGGTGAAGCCCCGGTGCAGCCGTCCGTTGATGACGAGGGCGGCACCGAGCCCCTCCTCGTTCCACAGCAGGACGAAGTCGTCGTGCCCGCGCGCCGCACCGAGCCGCTGCTCGGCCACCGCGACCAGGTTCACGTCGTTCTCGTACTCGACCGGCATCGGCAGGAACGCGGCCAGTTCGTCCAGCAGGGTGGGGGAGTGCCAGCCGGGCAGATGCGAGGCGTACCGCAGCCGCCCGGTCCCGGGGTCGAAGGCGCCCGGGGTACCGATGACGACCCGGTGCACATCGGAGCGGGTGAGCCCGGCGTCCTTGACCGCCCCGTCCAGTGCCTCCGCCACCTGCCGCACCACGGAGTCGGCGCGCCGCCTCGGGGTGCGCAGCTCGAACTCCCCGACCGTCTCACCGGTCACATCGGCGACGGCGGCGACGATCCGGTGCGCGTTCACATCCAGCCCCGCGACATGCGCGGCCCGCGCGTTGACCGCGTACAGCTGGGCGTTGGGCCCGGGCCGCCCGGCCACGGTCCCGGTCGCGACGACCAGCCCGGCCGCCTCCAGCCGTGCCAGCAGCTGCGACGCGGTGGGCTTGGAGAGGCCGGTCAGTTTCCCGATCCGGGTCCTGGAGAGGGGGCCGTGCTCCAGCAGCAGATCGAGGGCGGCCCGGTCGTTCATGGCCCGCAGAACGCGGGGGGTGCCCGGTGTGGTTCCGGCCATGAGCACTGCACCTGCCTCTGTTAGGAAAGTTTCCTATTCGGTGAGAGGACGGTATGCGCACGCCACCGGGGCGTCAATGGGCAGTGCCGCGGTGGCAATCAAAGCGTTACCCGGGCCGCTTCCGGAATGTGGCGGTCCTCGGCGGTGCATCCCCGATCAGGCTACGGGCGAACCGAGTTGAGCTCATGTCGACTCGCTCGCCGGCATATGCGTGAGGGGCGCCCCGCCGACCTCGCGGGGCGCCCC
>NZ_JBHVFF010000080.1:0-28988 GCF_042801895.1 Streptomyces sp. NPDC057543
CTCCGACCGCCACGACCACATCGCCTACCCGGCCCCCGCAGACGGAAGACCCCGGAGCCGGCGATGGGCTGGACGTGCTGCTGCTCGGCCCCATCAACATCGCAGGAGCCACCGGCCGCATCGACTCCAGTCGCAAGCGAATCGGCATCGAGCTGGTCGCCTTCCTCGCCCTCAACCCGGGCGTCGACCACCACGCCATCGACGACGCCCTATGGCCCGGCCGCATCGGCAACAAGGACAGGCGCAACCAGGTCATCTCCCGCACACGGTCCTGGCTAGGCACGGACACCGACGGCAAACCGCGCTTCCCGCGCGTCCACGACACCGGCGACAACCGCTACCGCCTGGGACCCCACACCGCCTGCGACTGGACCCGATTCCAGAAACACACCCGCAAGGGCCTGGCCGACCACACAGAAGACGGCGACCTCGCACTGCGACGCGCGCTCGCCCTGGTCCGCGGCCGCCCCTTCACCGGAATCGACCCCGGCCGCTACGCCTGGGCCGAGCCCGCCATCGAGGAGATGGTCTCGGCGATCACGCACGTCGCGTACGAACTGTCCACGCGCCGCCGCGAAGCAGGAGATGTCCCCGCCGCCCTGTGGGCAGCCCGCCGAGGCCTGCTCGCCGCCGAGGAGAACGAGACCCTGCACCGCCAGATCTTCCTCGCCCACCACGCCGCCGGCGACATCGACGCCCTCCGCCAAGCCGCCGCAACCCTGACGAATATCAACGAACAGCTCGGCGGCGGGGTCGACATGGACGCCGAGACGGCGGAACTCCTGCGCAACCTGCTGCCCCGGCCCCTCACCACCCGCTGACCTGTGGGTTCCGTGAATCCGTGAACACTGTCAGCGAATCATGAGCACTGTCCGAGCAATTCCGCGGCTCGGTGGGCAGCGGGTCTCGCGACCTGGGGCTTTACCGCGACTACTGGGCGTGAAGCCCGTTGCCGATGGCCAGGATTGCTCGTGATCGGATGCCGAAACGCGGCACCGGCATTGCTCACTGCTTCGGACACCGCAGGTCAAAGACTCGCGAGTGCTCACTGATTCGCGGAACCTACATGACCGGCCCGAGTGTAAGATCCGCGGTTTCGTGAGCAATTCCGCGTGATCACGAGCAGAACAAATCCGGGCGATTCCTGCATGGACGATATGGGTACGTCATGTCTGGTGTCGCAACGGCACTCGGCCGTGCTATTTGCGTGACCGGGCACGCCTGTCCTGTCGCCCCGCTACGTTGGTTGGGCTGTGGCGAGGACAGGGCGGTTGCCGGGAGGTTTGGGGAGGGTGCTGATGGGGCCGAAGGACGACCCGTTAGGCAGGGTAAGTGCCGGGCCGAGCGATACGTCCGTGGTCCGGATCCTGGACAGGCTCGGGACCCCGCAGGGGGCGGGCTTTCTGACAGGCGAGCGGGATGTGGTTACCTGCGCGCACGTAGTGGCCGCAGCGTTGGGTCTCGAAGACGCGCAGGCGGACCCTGAAGGTCCGGGAGCTACGGACGCGGGCTGTGAGCCGGGCAGACCGCCTGCGGGTCGACTACATCTGGACTTTCCCCTGTCTGCTCCGGGCCGCCCTGTGGGGGCAACTGTTGTGGCGTGGGTCCCGGTCCAAGCAGACGGGACGGGTGACATCGCAGTGCTCCGGCTTGCGGAACCCGCACCGCCCGAAGCGTCTCAGGCCCGGCTGGTGGAAGACGGCGCTGTCGCGGAACTACAGGTGCGAACCGTGGGCTTTCCGCTGGGCGACGATGCCGGCGTGTACAGCGCGGGCTTGCTGCGCGGCAGGCAGGCCACCGGCTGGTTCCAGTACGACACTGACCCGGCCAGTCAGTTTACCGTGCAGCGCGGGTTCTCAGGGGCACCTGTCTGGGACCGCGACCTGGGCGGCGTGGTCGGCATGGTGGTCACCACCGACGTGGATCGGGGCCGACGCACGGCGTACATGATTCCCACCTCTACACTCTGCGCGGCATGGCCCCCGCTCCGGGAAGCCGCCAAGGCCCGCAGCCCGTTCCGGGACCTGCACCCGTTCATGGAGAACGACGCGCCGGTCTTCCACGGCCGGGACGACGCAGCCCGCCGGATCGCCGACCGCATGTCTGTGGGGTCCGGCGTCTGTCTCGTGGGGGCGTCCGGCAGCGGGAAGTCCTCGCTGCTCAATGCCGGGGTGTTGCCATTGCTGCGGCGGCACGGCGATCTGGCCATCGCGGTGCTGCGACCTGGCCGTACTCCGCTGGAAGAGCTGGCGTTTGCCTTGCTGCCGCTACTGGAGCCCGGCGCGACGCAGACTGCACGGATGGCGGCGGAGCCGCAGGTGACCGCAATGCTGCGGCAAGGGCGGATCGACGCGCTGGTGAACCGGGCGCTGGCTGTACAAGACAAGCGCGGGCTGCTTCTGGTCGTAGACCAGTTCGAGGAGGCATTGACCGCCCCCTCCGAGACTGATCTGGAAGCATTCGCCACCGCATTGAGCCACTGCACGATCCCCGGCTCTCGGATGCAGGTGTTCATGGCGCTGCGCGCCGACTTCCTGACCGCTGCCCTCAGCCACCGCGCGGTGGCGCCGTTGGTCGATGACAGCCGACTATTCCCGTTGATGCCCATGTCGGAGGAGGAGGTGCGGTCGGCGGTGGAAGGTCCGCTGAGCGACCTCGCTGTGCGCTATGAGCACGGATTGGTCAACCGCCTGCTGACCGACCTGGGACCGGACCCGACGCGCCTGCCGCTGCTGCAGTTCACCCTGACCCGGCTGTGGGAGATGCAGAGCGTCAAGAACGGGCTGATCAGCCACGCCCACTACGACGACTTGGGTGGAGTGGCCAAAACCCTGGCCAACCACGCCGAGCAGGTCTGGTTCGCGCTGCCGACTGACGACCGCCGACACGCCCGTAGTCTGCTGGTGCAACTGGTCCATCCCGGCGGCCCGGACACATCACCGACTCGGCGCACCGTGCTGCGCACCGACCTGAGCCCGCAGCAGTGGTACATAGCTGAGCGGTTGATGACCACCCGGCTGCTGATGCCGACTGGGGAGCACCATTTTGGCGGGGAATCAGTCGAAGGAGTCGAACTGGCCCACGAGACGCTGGTGGCGCAATGGGACCGGCTGCGCGACCTCGTCGCGGCGGACCGGGATTTCCGCGGCTGGCAGGAAGGACTCAGGCGGCGGATCGCGCGGTGGGAGAGCGAAGGCCGCCCCGTCAGGCGTAGTCTGACCGGCGTCGACCTGCGCGAGGCACGCAGCTGGCGGAAGAAGCGCGGAGACGAAATCGCCCCAATCGAGCGGCAGTTCATTGAGGTCAGCGTCTCGCGGACACACCGCAGGCGGCTGGTCGCAACCGCGATGACCGTAGCCGTGGCGCTGATCGCCGCTACAGGAACCTTCCTGTGGCGGCACTCAGCAGAGGCCAGCAGCAGGAATGCTGCGAAGGCCACTGCAGCCGCTGTCCTTGTCCAGCAATCCCGCGACGCAGCAGCCAGCGGACAGACGGCAGACAAGTACAACGCCGTACTACTCGCTATGCGCGCCTATCTCACCGGCGACACCACCGGCACTAAGCAACTGCTAAAACAAAACTACGAAGTTTACGGATTCGCTGACCTGCTCGTCCCGGCATACGGCTCCATCGCCGAAACTGGCGGTGGGCCATCGGTGAGCGCTGACGGACGGACCATAGTCTCCCTGAGTGCAGCCGGCGAGCAGATGGTTTGGCAGCTCGGCGGCGACCCGGTTCAGGCTCCCCGGAACACCGGAAGGCACGAGGACGTCACGGCCGTATCCCCAGACGGAACTCTGATCGCCATGACCTCCAGCGATATTTCCCCGGTCGTCCTCTACGACGTTCGCACCAGCCGAGTCGTCCGGACGCTTCAAGATCCGCCCCAAGGCGACGTGGAGTTCGGCCACCAGGAGGACTACACCGACTACATATCGCTGGCCTACGACCCCACTGGCCGGCGGATCGCAGCAGTCACGGGAGGTAACCGGATCATCGTCTGGAACGCTGCTGACGGCCATATCGAGCACACCCTGAACTTCCAGGACAACGCTCCGACCCACTGCTGGTTCACTGCGGGTGGACAGGGACTGGTCGCCATCAGCGATGACCTTGGCACCAGCCGAGTCCGAAGCTGGAACCTCACACAAACATCCCCCCGTTTGCACGTGATCGGCATTCCTCGCGCTGGCATGCCCATGATGGATGTCAGCCCAGAGGGCAGCGTCCTTGCCGTCGTCCAGACCACAGTCTCAGAGAAGAACCGCAAGGTTACGCAAACCATTTCACTATATCGACTGCCCAGCGGTCAGCCTGTCGGGCCGACCCAGCCGTTGGTAACTGACAGCGTCTTCAACGGGATCATTATTGGAGCCAAAGGCACGCGCCTCGTAGGAGTTAGTTCTGGGTCTACCTATACCAAGGAGTCGTCTCCTAATGCTTCGGGAATTCCTGTGGTATCCGGCCCGTGGACGACGATCGATACTTTCGGCCCCAACGGCACCACAGCCCTCCTCACTGACGACAACCTGAACGCCGTAGTCAAGGCGCAGGGCAACAATGACCCCCTGCAACGACTCCCGGCCGTCCCTGAATTCTGGGTATCGGACGGTCCTCCGGTCTCACCCGCGGGGGGTCCCCAACGATGGCTCACCGCGCTCTGTGGGATCCTCGGTTCAACGGCGTTGTCTCCTGCGGCAGAGCAGAGACTGCCACCCGGTGCGTACCGAGGCCCGCTCTGCCCATAAGCAGAGCAGGAAAAGCGTCGCTGCCCGCTTCGAGGGAACAGCACCAAATCGGAGAACGCATCGAGATTCACAGAATGGAAAAATCATGTCGAGCCACCAACTCATACGCATCCCGCTCACGAATTCGACGGGTGATGCCGAATCCACCTCAGTGCTGGCCGAGGTGGACGCCACGACTTCCGGGGTTGCGCGAGCGGGCCGGGCGGGAGATGCCGCCGCCACAGCTGTCCGCTCGCTGAGCGAGACGTTCGACCAAGTCCGCGGCGCAGTTGAAACGGCGCTCAGCAGGCTTACCTCTCTCTCTGTCCAGCCGAAGTCGGTTGAACTTGAAGTTGGCGTCAAGTTCAGCGCCGAAGCCGGCGCGGTCATCGCAAAAACGGCTACGGAAGGCAACGTCGTATTGCGGCTGACCTGGGAGCGTCCGAACACCGAACCGACCCCATACCCAGACGGGGAACCAGTTGCCGACAGTGCAACTCCCGAGACTCGGTAGTCGCCGAATTCGTACGCGGGGGAACCTCGACGGTTACCGCCCTTCCGCCTCAGCAGCTACCGCTGCCTCGGCTCACGTGCTGTTACCAATCACGATGCGGCTTGCCCCTATTGCTTACGTCCGGCCAACGGAACCAGTACGCAGCCAGTGTGGATTCCAGTATTCCCGCAGGAATAACTGCTCACCAAGTCGCGGACCCTACATGACCGGACCGAGCTCACCTATCCAGAGGAGACGCGATGAAGCCGAATCGTATCGGAGGGCGCCGGTGGCGGGCCCGCCACGTCCTGGAAGCCTGGCGGGTGCCCTGGCCCGTTGGGGCATCCACACAGGGCTTCGGCGTAGTTGCGTGATGCGCGGTTCGTGGTGGTCCGTCAGGTTGGTGACAGGGCCTGAACGTGAGAGGCACGGCTTCCAAGATCATGGAGTTCTCGACACCACGTGATCCGAAGACCGTGCCTGCCGACGCATCATCGCCAATCACATGTGCCTTTGACCAGCTCCGATAACATCTCGAAGTCGTATCCGAGGAGGTCCTCAGTCTGCCGGAGCGGCTGGCTGAAGTACCGGACCCGCGTGATCCACGCGGAGTGCGCCACCGCCTGACCGTAGTGCTTGCACTCACCGCGTGTGCGGTGCTGGCCGGAGCGACCTCACTGCTGGCGGTCGGCGAGTGGATCGCCTCGCCCCAGAGCACGTGCTGGAACAGGTCGGCGCCCGTCGCGATCCACTTCTGCCAAGGCGGGTCCTGCCCTCGGAGACAACGGTCCGTCGGCTGCTGGCCCGCATCGACGGCGACGCGCTGGACCGGGCGGTCGGACGCTGGCTCGCGGACCGTCGGTCGACGGAGACCCGGACACCCAGCTTCGCGGCTTGGCCGTGGACGGCAAGAGCCTGCGTGGCGCGGCCAGAGCGAAGGGCCGGAAGATCCATCTACTCGCCGCGCTGGAGCACACTACCGGCCTGGTCCTCGCCCAGTTGGATGTTGGCGAGAAGAGAAGACGAACGAGATCACCTGTTTCCAGCCGCTGCTGGACACCGTGGCCGAGCTGGCTCGAGTCGTGGTCACGAGCGATGCCACCCAGCGCGAGCACGCCGGCTACCTCCTCGGACGCGGGGCCCACTACATCGTGATCGTCAAAGGCAACCAGAAGAAGCTGTGCAGACAGCTCAAGTCCCTTCCCTGGAAAGACATTTCGCGTCAAGGCCGCACCAGGGGCACCGGCCACGGCCGCTCGGAGATCCGCAGGGTCAAGGCCGCCACCGTGAACAGCCTCCTCTTCGCGCCGCGATCCAGGCCTGGGCGCGCCGCTGCGAATGGGGTTGCACCCACGGGTGGCTGGAGGGGTGGCTGAACCCTGTGGTCCAGCGTTTTACCGGGGGTTGCACCGGAGGTGGGAACCCCCTTTTCGTGATCTTGCTCGTTTTGCCTGGTCAGGCCCTGTCGGCAAGCCCTTCGCGCTCGCCGACACCTCTTTCTCCGCGATAGCCGGAGGAAGCGGATCGTTGTCTGGACGCCCGGCGCGGCCCAGCTGGCTCCGGCGTTCCCTCCCCGGCCCTGCTCGCCCGCGCGGACTGGGTCTTCGCCCGGTTCCTCGCTCAGCGGACCGAGGACCAGGACGACGGGCCCGACGGCGGCGGCGAGGACACCCGCGGTGACCGCCGGCCACCCGCGCGACGACGCCCCCGGCAGCGAGGCCCGCCATGCACACCAGCACGCACACGGTCCTGTACGACCCCGACGGACTGATCGAAGCGGAGCTCCCGCTCGACCGCGAACCGTACGAATGCCTTGTCAAGGCCGTCCTCGCGTGGTCCGGCGAGGACACGCTCACGGCCCGCGACTACGAGCAGATCGCCCTCCAGCTGACCGGCCACGCCCGCGCCATCGCCTCCGACATCCGCCGCCGCGCTGACCAGCTGCCGAAGAACAGCGGGCCCAAAGCGCTCGCCGACGTCGTCCTCCAGGAGGCGGAAGAGCTGCTGTCCACGACGCCGGAGGGCACCGTGCGCTGCGTCCAGAACCGCCCGCCTCGTCCGCGCCCTCTACGATCGCCTGGACCGCCTGGAGGCCGTGCCCGTCCCGGCCGTACGAACTGCCGCGCACCCGGGTGCGACCATGGACCCCGGGTACGCGGCGTAGCGCATGGTCCGTCGAATCATCCTGAGGCGTGATCCGTGATGAACTGGCGGCACTGCCGCGCGCGGTTGGCCAGTTCGTCGCCCAAAGCGGAGAGTTCAGCCAGGTAGAGCAGCAGGTCTGTGACGGCGTCGTGGTCCGGGCCCCCGGCGAGGAACAATCTGGTTGCCTCCGCCACGCTGTTTTCCGGTTCGAGCAGTAGTACCCGGAACAGGTCGAAGAACCTGGTGGCGTCCCCTTCCGGCGTACTCACCGGGGAGGCGAGCAACTGGCTCCACTGCTCCACACACGCTCCGATCCCCGACTCCACTGTGTCGAGCATGAGCTTCTCGAACGCGTAGCCACGATCCTCCGGGTCGGCTTCGACGGCACGTCCCAGATCCTCCCGCGCCTGGTCGTAGTGGCCTGCTTGCCGGTGTGCTTGGCCGCGGGAGCCGAGGGCCCAGGCGTCGGTGGGGTCGAGGTCAAGCGCGGCGGTGAGGTCGGTGATGGCCTGGTCGTAGCGGTCGGCCTGGCGGTGTGCTTCTCCGCGTTGGGCGAGGGCCCAGGCGTAGGTGGGGTCGAGGTCAAGCGCGGCGGTGAGGTCGGTGATGGCCTGGTCGTAGCGGTCGGCCTGCAGGTGTGCTCGGCCGCGTTGGGCGTGAGTCCAGGCGTCGGTGGGGTTGATGGTGAGTGCGGCGGTGAGGTCGGTGATGGCCTGGTCGTAGTGGCCTGCGTGCCGGTGTGCTTGGCCGCGGGAGCCGAGGGCCCAGGCGAGGGTGGGGTCGAGGTCAAGCGCGGCGGTGAGGTCGGTGATGGCCTGGTCGTAGTGGCCTGCGTGCCGGTGTGCTTGGCCGCGGGAGCCGAGGGCCCAGGCGTCGGTGGGGTTGATGTTGAGTACGGCGGTGAGGTCGGTGATGGCCTGGTCGTAGCGGTCGGCCTGGCGGTGTGCTTGGCCGCGGGAGCCGAGGGCCCAGGCGTCGGTGGGGTTGATGTTGAGTACGGCGGTGAGGTCGGTGATGGCCTGGTCGTAGTGGCCTGCGTGCCGGTGTGCTTCTCCGCGTTGGGCGAGGGCCCAGGCGTCGGTGGGGTTGATGTTGAGTGCGGCGGTGAGGTCGGTGATGGCCTGGTCGTAGTGGCCTGCTTGCCGGTGTGCTTGGCCGCGGGAGCCGAGGGCCCAGGCGAGGGTGGGGTCGAGGTCAAGCGCGGCGGTGAGGTCGGTGATGGCCTGGTCGTAGCGGTCGGCCTGGCGGTGTGCTTGGCCGCGGGAGCCGAGGGCCCAGGCGTCGGTGGGGTCGAGGTCAAGCGCGGCGGTGAGGTCGGTGATGGCCTGGTCGTAGCGGTCGGCCTGGCGGTGTGCTTCTCCGCGTTGGGCGAGGGCCCAGGCGAGGGTGGGGTCGAGGTCAAGCGCGGCGGTGAGGTCAGTGATGGCCTGGTCGTAGTGGCCTGCGTGCCGGTGTGCTTGGCCGCGTTGGGCGAGGGCCCAGGTGTAGGTGGGGTTGATGTTGAGTGCGGCGGTGAGGTCGGTGACGGCCTGGTCGTAGCGACCTGCTTGCCGGTGTGCCTGGCCGCGGGAGCCGAGGGCCGAGGCGTAGGTGGGGTTGATGTCGAGTGCCGTCGTGAAGTCGGTGATGGCCTGGTCTATGTGGCCAAGCCAGCGATGGGCTTCCCCCCGGCAGGCCAAGGCGTAGGCGTTGCGAGGGGCAGCGGCGATGGCCTGGTCGAGTTCAGCGAGGGCCTCTTCGTCGCGGTCGGCGAGGTAGAGACGGCGGCCGCGGTGGGTATGGGCTTGGCCCCGGGCTGGGGTGCTCAGCCGGCCGTGGGTCAGCAGGGCGGTGAGGCACGCGAGAGCGGGTTCGTTGTCGGCGAGGGCGTTCCGGAGGTGGCCGGCCCAGCTCAGCAGGGCGGCGTCAGCGGTGTCGTGTGCGGCCTGTTCAAGGGTCTCGGTCCACTGCCGCAGTACCCCCGTGTCCTGGTCCGCGGCCTGCACGACCTGTTCGAGGGCGGCCGTCAAATAGGCCGCAGGGTGCGCGCACAGGCGGTGGTAGGTCTCGTCCAGACGGTGTCGGCGCCATCCGGGATCTTCCCAGCGTTTCGCCTCGGCGACGTCTTCCTCAACGGCGGTGCGCCAGGTGGCGTGGGTGTCAGCGAGCCGGAGATGCGCTGCGGTCCAGCGCTGTGGAGAGTGGGCGCGCTGCTGACGGATCATGCTGGCCCGTACCACCGCGTGGTAGTGCCTGAAGTCGCCGCGGCCGCTGACGAACGGCTGCCCGCACAGCCACTCCCACAGTCCTTCTGCTTCCGGCTGTGCCGCGGCGGTGAACACGTCTTCGTTCAGCTGCAGCGGTAGCGCGCACGCCAGTACTGCATCGCGCTGGTGCGGGTCTGTGATCCACTGCACGAACCGCTCGACCGCTACGTCCGCCATGTTCCCGCTCGCGTCCACCTCTTCGACGGCACTGGGGCGGGCCAGGGCGAGGAGTTCCACGAGCAGCGGCAGCCCCAATGAAAGTTGGAGCACCGCCTCCGCCACGCCCGGCTCGGTCACGCCCCGGGCAGTCAGCAGGTCCCGTGTCTCGGCCTCGGTGAAGACTTCCAATGGCACATCCGCCACCTGCGCACGCAGCGGCGCCCACTCACGCTCCGCCAGTTCATCCCGCCCGGCCAGCACCACCATCACATTTACCGGTACCGGACCGAACTGCTCCGCCAGCAACTCCAGCAGCCACCCGTCCAGGTACCGGCCGGTCTGCTCCCACGTGTCGAAGAACAGCACCACCCACCGATGCCGCCCGCACAAACGCTCCAGCTCCGAAACGAACGCCCGGCTCAAATTCGCCTCGTCACCCCCCCGCCCACGCCGGTGCGCCCGGCTCCGGGCCCCGGACCGCAGCCGGTCCAGCCCCTGGGCCGCGGTATCCGGGTTCGCCATCGCGGCGACCACGCCGGCCCCCGGGATCAGCGACGCCGCCCCCAGAGCGGCCTGCGTCACCACCCGGCTCGACACCGATGCCTCCCCTTCCCCAGGCGCCGGCTCGGCGGGCGTCTCCTGTTCCCGCCGGAACTGCTCCAGCGCCTTGTCGAACTCCTTCAGCGGGCCCGCTTGCTCGGCCAGCTGCCGGGCCAGCTCCGCCAAGGCCTGCTGCACACCGTGGACATCGTTCTCATCCACCACCGCAGTCACCGCACCCGCCCGCCGGGCCGCCCCCTGCCACTGCCGCAGCAGCGTGGACTTCCCCACCCCACCCACCCCACGCACATGAAACAAAAACTCCGCCGGATCCTCCTCGGACTCCGGATCCTTCGACAAATTCTCCGCAAACAGCGACAACTGCGCCCGACGCCCCACAAACTGCGCCCGCGCACGCTGCCGGATCAGCTCACCACGCGACCGACCCCTACTTCCCGACCCCGACATCCCCGCACCCCCGTCACTCAACCCGCCCTCACGCCAGGCAGCAGCCCCGCCCGCAATCAGTCTGCTCCCGCTCTCAGGGCAGGTGTTCGGTGTCTGATCCGGATCCTTCTCTCAGGGGCCAGCCAAGCGGACAAAGTACCTTCCCGACAGGGGAATTCAGCGCTCGGACCAAGCCATTCTTTCTACGCTGCCCAGTCGTATCGGAGCTGGGCAAGCACACCGGGCCCGACCAAGCCGGTGTGGCGGGTGACCGGCGCGGGGGACAGGACGCGATCGGGGCCCTGAACTCGTCCGCTCCCCACCGGAGCTGTTCTCACTGTCAGTGGTGGCTGTGATGATCCTCGGATGAGTGAGACGATCATCAGGGCCTACCGTTATGCCCTGGACCCGACTGGGGCGCAGGTCGAGATCCTGCACCGTTATGCGACTGCCTCCCGGTGTGGGTTCAACTTCGCGCTCGGGATGAAGATCGCTGTCTATGCTGGTGCCGTGGCCGTGACCAGCTGATCGCCGAGGGCATGGACAGGGCGGAGGCCAACAAGAAGGCCCCGAAGGTCCGTGTGCCGAACCGGAACCGGACCCAGGCCTACTGGCGCGAGACCCGGGGCCAGGGATTCATCGGCCCGCTGCGCGAAGGGCAGGAGCCCCGGCAGCCCTTCGCCTGGTGGGAGGGCGTCAACAACCGCGCCTACTACACCGCGTTCGAGGACGCCGACACGGCGTGGAAGAACTGACTCCCTGGCCGGGCGCCGGCCACCGATGGGCTTCCCCCGCTTCAAGCGCCGCGGCGGCACACGTGAGTCCTTCCGGATCGTCCACAGCCTGAAGAACCCCGACATACGCTTCGAGGGCCCCCGGCGCCTGCGAATACCCGGCGGAGGCGGACAGCCGGCGTTCACCGTCCGCCTCCACCAGTCACCACGCGAGCTGACCAGGCTCATCGACTCCGGCCACGCGATCGTCACCAGCCTGACCGTCTCCCGGCACGGACACCGCTGGCACGCCTCCGTCCTGGCCAGGGTCGAACAGGAGCTGCCGGTGCGCCCCACCCGCCGTCAGCAGGCCGCAGGCCGGGTCGGGGTGTACCTGGGGGTGCAGACCGTACTGACCCTCACCGATCCCCTCACTCTGCAGCGAGGCCAGGACCCAGTCCTGGCCGTGGATAACGTGTGGACGGTCACTCATTTCCCCAGGGCTAACTTCACGTAATTCCCGGTGCTAGGGCCGCGGCACTACGCGCCCCTTCGAGCTGCTTGGCGCGGAGGGCATCGACCGCCGCTGGGCGGAGGCAGCGAACGCCCTGGACCTGCACGGGGTCCGCTTCCGGGAGACGTACTTCGCCCCGACCTTCTCGAGGTTCCAGGGGCAGACCGTCGGCGGGGTGCAGCTGCATGTGCACGACCGGGAGGCGTACGACCCGGTGCGTACCGGCATCGCGCTGCTGGTGACCGCCAAGCGGAGCTGGAGCGGCTTCGCCTGACGCCCCGACAACTGGATCGACAAGTTGACCGGCTCCACCACGGTCCGCACGATGATCGACGCGGGTGCCAGTCCGGACGAGGTGGTGGCGGCCTGGCAGAACGGGCTGGACTCGTTCCGCCAAATGCGCGAGGGGCATTTGCTGTACCACTGACCGGGGGCTGGCCCCACCCGAAGAGGGGTGCCGACGCCATTGGAATCGGGCCGGAAGATCGACACGCTTGATCCATGAATCCGCACACCGCATCTCGACGGATTTCACGTCCGCTGCTGCTCCTCGTCCTCGGTCTGCTGGCCTCGCTCATCGCGGCGGGGCCGGCCGCCCGGGCAGCCCCCGCGCAACAGGACGTGGCCGAAGCGCTGGCGCGGGCATCGCGCCCGTTGGCCTCGACAGGACCGTACGGCCCCTCGGCCGATCTGCGGCCGTTCGGCCGGATGGTGGGGACGGCGAAGATCGTCGGGCTGGGTGAGGCGACTCATGGCTCGAGTGAGTTCTTCATGATGAAGCACCGGGTCTTCCGGTACCTGGTGGAGGAGAAGGGCTTCACCACCTTCGCCCTCGAGGCCAACTGGAGCGCGGGCCTGCGCCTCAACGACTACGTGCTGCACGGCAAGGGGGATCCCGAGCAGATCATGCGCGAGGAGTTCCAGAACTCCTACGCAGTCTGGAACACCCGCGAGTATCTGGACCTCGTCACCTGGATGCGGGGCCACAATCTCCACCACCGCCACAAGGTCCAGTTCATGGGCAACGATATCGGGCTGGCAGGGCCCGAGCTGTTCGACAAGGTCACCGCGTACACGGCCACGCACTACCCGAAGCTGCTGCCGGAGATCGAAGATCTCTACCGCGACTCCCGGCCCAAAGGCAGCGTGGACGACGCCATGAAGGCGTACCTGTACAAGCCCCTCGACGAGCGCAGGCGCATGGCGGCGGACGTCAACCGCGCCTTGGCGCTGCTGGAGCGGCAGCAGCCCGGCCCCGACCGGGAGGAGCACGCCTGGGTCCTCCAGCACTCCCGGGTCATCGCCCAGGTGGGCACCGAGTACGGCTACGACCTCTTCGACCCGGCTGAGATCCCCCAGGCCATGCGCTACCGCGACCGGGTCATGGCCGAGAACACCGTGTGGTGGCAGCGGCAGACCGGTCACCGGATGCTGCTCTCCGCCCACGACGGACATATCGCCTACGAGTCCGGCGATCCGGCGAACTACCCCACCTCACAGGGCGCGTTCCTGCGCGACATGGTCGGCGACGACTACCTCACCGCCGGCTTCACCTTCGGGCAGGGCTCGTTCAACGCGAACGACATGACCGACCCCGCCGAGCCGGTCCGGGTCTTCTCGGTGGGACCGTCGGAACCGGGAAGCAACGAGCACACACTGAACGCGGTGTCCCCCGGCGACTACTACCTCGACCTGCGTACGACACCCGCGCCCGCCCGCGCCTGGCTGGCCGAGCCGCGGCCGACCCGGTTCATCGGAACCGCCTGGCCCACAGAACCCCTGCCCGTGCGCCTCGCACCTTCATTCGACGTGCTCTTCCACCTCCACCGCATCACCGCTGCTGACCTTCTCTGAAGGTCGAACCGTCCTTGCGGTCCGGCAGAATGCCGTGGCGCACGCCCTTGCACGAACCGGAGGGCACAGCGGGGTGTCCGCGGATCTGTGTGCCAATTGCTACGCGCGCTGCTGCGGCGCGCGGACCTGCCCTGGGCTGGCGCTCCGACCCGACTACGCGACCGCCTCGGCTTGCCCGCCAAAACGCCGTCGGCACCATAGTCGGCAACGCCGGCCACCGACGAGTTCCGGGGGCTGGTGGAGTCTGCCTCTGCACAGGCGAAAGCCGCACACGAGCTCTGTGAGGGAACCATGACCACGCACGCACTACCACCCGTCGTCGACGCCGCGACTTGGGAGCGCCAACTCGAGGCACTACGTGCCAGGGAGAAGGCCGCGACGCGGGAACTTGACGCGATCGCGGCCGAGCGCCGTCGTCTGCCGATGGCCGAGATGCCCGATTACACCCTCGAAGGGGAGGACGGCCTTGTTCGACTGGTGGACGTCTTCGAAGGCAAGAGGCAACTAATCGTCTACAACCACATGTGGTTCGCGGGCAAGGAATGGCAGTGCCCAGGCTGCACGGGGTTCACCTCGCAATACACCCGCCTGGAGTTCCTGGACAACTACGATGCTCGATTCGTCGTCGTCACCCAAGGCCCGATCAAAGAGGCACTCGCCTACAAGCAGCGGGTCGGCAACCAGATGGCGTGGTACTCGACTGCCAACAGTTCATTCGGGGCCGATGTCGGTGCACCGCCCGACGGAGGATTCGCGGTCAACGTGTTCCTGCGCGACGGCGACACCGTCTATCGCACCTGGCAGACCAACGGGCGGGGGGCCGAGCAACTCAGTCACACCTTCGCGCTGATCGATGTCCTGCCGTACGGACGGCAGGAGGAATGGCAGGACTCGCCCGAGGGCTGGCCTCAGTCGCCCACCTACAGCCGGTGGACGACGTCCAAAGACATCGCTGGGCTCTATAGCTCGGGCTCTGGCGGCGACTGAACGAACTTGCATCACGACCGACGAACGGTGAACTCGGAGCAGACGCACCATGCGCTTCAGTCGCTGAAGCGCATGGTGGCACCCCACCGCATCTCGTCGAACTCGGCGTAGAGGTCGACCTCCTCGTGCCCGAGAACCTGGTGCCCGGCTCGAAGAAGAAGCGCCGCACCGAGATGCCGCCTCACGATGGCTGGGCGGCCAAGAAGGTCCCCGGCCTCGAGGTCGCAGCCGTGGACCGCTCGCTGATGACCATCTCCAGCCTCACGCCGCAGGACGATCGCAGCGTGGAGGCCTATGTCGCCGGCCCAGCCGCGCTACTCGTTGCCAAGGCATACAAGCTGAACGAACGGGTCATCGACGCTGAGAAGGGGAAACCCCACCGGTTGTCCGCCAAAGACGCCGGAGACGTCTACCGGATCATGGCTACAGTCCGGGCCAGCCAGGTAGCAGCGTCCTTCGACACTCTCTGCAAGGACTCACGGGTCGGCGCCGTCGCTGCCGAAGGACTGCACCTGCTCCGTCAGCTTTTCGGCGCAGCTGCCACACCAGGTACCGAACTCGCTGTCCAGGCTCTGGCAGGCGACATTCCCGCACGCCGTATCCGCGCGCTGGTTCCGAGCTTCGTGAGTCCCCTCGCATCGGTCGCCAACACTCACCTGAGTAACAGCGCTCGCACCGTCAGGCTCGCTCCTCCCGGGGCCGGCGAATCGCCGGCCCCGGGAAGCGCATCGGATCAATGGCCGCGACGGGATCCTGCTGTCGTGAGGGCTCCGCTCACCGCGGTTGTTGCTGCAGGGGTGTGGTGCGGCGGCTGGTGGGATTCAGCGCGCGTTCTGCGTGCCGTTCCAGAAGTCTGGCCCTCTGTGATTCTCTGAGTGACTCGTCGTCTTGGGCGAGTGCTTCGCCGAACTTGGTCAGTACACCGTCGAGTTTGGCTGCTGCTTCCGATGTCTTTGCCGGCGTGCGGGTGTGCAGGTGTCGGGGGAGGTGTCGGTGTTCGGCGGAGGCCTTTTCCCACAGCGGGGTGAAGTAGTCGAGGTCGCCGCCCAGAACGTGCAGGAGGCGGGAGAGAAGGGCCAGGACGGGATCTGGGCGCCTTCGAGTACGGGTGCTACCTCTTCCACTGCAAGGCGCCATCGGCTGGCGACGGAGATGTCGTACGGCGTGGGGCGGCCGGCCCGTACATGGAGGGTGTTCAGCGCGTTGAGGAGCCGGGCGCCGGCAGGAAGCGAGGCGTCCTCCGGAAGGCTGACCGGTTCCTTCTCGCGCAGGCGCTCGCTTTCCCAGACTGTGCGCAGGACGCTGGAGTCCGCGCCGCAGGCGCGCGCGAAGCGTTCGGTCAGAGTCCAGGTGGGGGTGCGCTCGCCGCTGAGGACGCGGGACAGGTAGGAGGCGGAGCAGCGCGTTCTGCTGCTCAGGTCCTTCAGTGGCAGCTGGGAGGCGCGGGCCAGCATCGACAGGACGGGGGCGAGCCGGTTGAAGGCGGCACCGGAGGGTTCTCGTGGGGTGCTGGGATCGTCGCTCGCCGGTTCCTCCCCCGAACTCGAGGTCCGTATCCACCATGGCTTGCCACAGCGTGCGCGGAGTTCGCCCCTTTGAGTGGATCACTGCGTGGCGTGGTGCCGGGGGCGCTGGGCGCCGCGCAGGGCGGTCGGCGGGTGCTCAAGGCGGTGCGACGGCTGCCGGTGCTGGCCCGGCGCAAGGTGGCCCAGCGCCCGCTGCTGCCCAAGGAGATCGACGCCGAGCTGGTGCCGCCGGCGTGGTAGAAGGCGGTGTACTCCAACACCGCACTGCCTGAGGGCGCGGTGGACAGCGACGCCTACGTGGTGTGTGTCCTGGGGCAGCTGCACCGCGCACTGACCCGCCGCGACGTCTTTGCCTCCCCGTCGAACCGCGTGACGATCGACCGACGGCTACGGATTGTCAGTGCCCCGTCTTACGATCCCGCCTAGCCAGCTACGGGCAGGAGGGGTGCAGTGGAAGCTATTCGCCGAGGTGACAGAGGCAAGCAGAAGGCCTGGGTGTGGCTGATGGTGCTGACTGCGCAACGTGGCCTGTGCGTGTATTGCGGCCGCTCCCCGTCCACCACACTGGACCACGAAAGGCCGATCGCCGGGGCGGGCCACGACATCTGGTGGAACTTCGTCCCTGCCTGCAAGCCCTGCAACCTCCGGAAGAGCAAGCACGAGAGCGCCGCGCATTGGGTTGCAGATATGGACATCTGCCACCGATATCCGGAGCTGACGCGCTCCAAGTGGAGTATGAGCCCGAAGGTCTTCGCCGGCATCACAAGGCGCGTGGAACGCGTTCAGCGAGAGATAGCCGACGCGGATCGCCGCGAGTGGTTCGAGCTGCACTACGGCGAGGAGAAGTGGGGAAACAAGACTGAGCTGTTCAAGATCCTTGATCGCTGCAAGGCGGAGCTCAAGGGGTACCCGCACTACCCATGGCGGACCCCGAAGGTCAGGGAGCTGAAGGGGCACTGCACGCGCCTGATCTGCTGCGGTTACTTCCATCCGCAGACGAGGCTCCTGCACGCGTTCCTGGAGCGGGAGGAGGTCAGAGCCTTCCAGCGCGCCGTCTTCAACGAGCGCGCGCACGAGGGTGAAGTGCTCGGCCGCCTCGTCCGGGAGTACCTCGCTGACAGGCAGCGCGATCTCGACGGCGAGGCATAGCCCGTTGCTGCGGCAGGCATCCGGTTGATACCTCGGCCACCCGGCGGTCCAGTTCTCCTGCCATGCTGGCTGCTCACGGCCACGTTGACGGGCCGTCCCCCGCTCGACGCACGTTGATTTGGTGCCGATGCGGCGCCAGCAGTTGGGGTGTACGAGCTGATGGTTCAGGCCGTCAGCGCAGACAAGGTCACCGCCAAGTGGCCGGGGGAGACCCGGTGGGTGGGGGAGCGGTACGTAGGTGTGCGCGCCTTGACGGTGGAGTCATCTGCTGTAGGTGGGTGGGGTGTGGGTGGCTGTCGCGCAGCATTTGCATGGCCACCTGTAGGGGTCGTGAGTGCGAAAGACGGTGCCCGTCGGGCGGGCACGACGTTGCCGCCGGTGCCCGTCCGGCGGGATCGGCCGTGAAGTTCCGGTGAACCCTCCCGCCTCACGGGATCGACCTTTTACCCAGGTCAGAGCCAGTGTTCGCTGCTGGGATGCTGAGTACGCTCCCCGTACGGGCTGGCACCGAGCCGGAGTTCGGACGATGTCGCCCGGACCGACAGCGTCCCACGTGGTGAAGCGCCATCCCGGGGGCGCCTCGGTGCGCCGCCGCATATTGCGCGCCACGTCGGCTTCAGCAGCAGCCACGATGTCCGGGTCCCCGGCCTGCCACAGTGTGCTCATGGTTCGAGTCTGGCACCGCGCGGTCAGGCGAGCGCCTGACCGAGAAGGTCTCGCGGACGACCGCCGAGGGCCTGGTGAAGGACTTCGGCCCTGGATCGGATCAGGCCGTCACGGTAGGGGGCGGGGAGGCGATCGAAGACGCCTGCCGCCATCTCGGCAGACGATGAGGGGTCGCCGTCGAGGCGCAGGCAGGCGGCGGTGTCCATCGCGATCAGGGCCCGGGTCATCACCGAGGGGGAATCGGTGAGGTCGAGGGCGTCGTCCTGGGCCGCGTAGGCAGCCTCGGTGTCCCCGAGGAGGGTGTGCGCCTGGGAGAGGTGAACGAAATGCTTCTGCGCCGGATAGCCGAACCACGTGTCGGCCGCTTCGTGCCCGTCGAGGCGCTCCACCAAGCCTTGCGCGTCCGTGACCGCCATCCGGGCGCCCCGGTGGTCGCCGATGGCGGCAAGGGAGCGCGCGGTGACGGCCGCCGCCAACGCCCCGGCAGCGGTGGGCGTCCGGCCGGCCGCTCTGCGGGCTCGGGCCGCGAGACGCACGGCCACTTCGGGGGCGCCGTAGTTCAGCGGCACCATCGCGTGCCGGGCCAGCACCCAGGCCGTCATCCTGCGGTCGCCGGACTCCTGGGCCGCTTTCTCCGCCGTCGCGAACCAGCGGAATGCGTCCCCCTTGTCGCCCCGGTCGTGCTGCACGATGGCGACCAGGCCGGCGATCCCCGCGGCGGTCCGGGCGAGATCGGCGCGTGCACTGGCCGGGTGAGGCTGATTGAGGACCTGGCCGAGGAGGACGAGGTCCGCCTGCATCTCGCTCAGCACGTCGTCGGGTGCCCGGCCGTGGTAGCCGCCCCTATGCCGCTCGAATGCCGACTCCAGGTAGGCCAGGTCACCGGCCCCGGAACCCGCGAGCGCCCCGTCGATGCCCTCACGGGCCTGTGCGATGCCGGGCAATGCGGTCGCGCTCACAGCGGCGGCCGCCACCCCGAAGAACCTGCGTCGTTTCACGTCCTCTTTCTCCCTGCGCTGGCTGCGTCGGTGCTGTCGCGATGCGGCGACTGCCCGCTGTACGTCCGCGACGTTCAGCCCATACGCGAGGGCGATCGTCTCGTGCCAGTCCGGGACCGGTAACCGCTTCTCCAGTTCCCACCGCTTGATGTTCTCCCAGTCGAACCACCGGCCACCCTGGGTCTGTTGAACGACCTGGGCCTGTTCGTCACGGGTGCGGCCGGCGCCTTCACGGATTGCTCGCAGTAAGACGCCGATGCCGTCTGGGGCCACCATGACACTTTCCCTCCGTTGCCCGTCGGGTGAGGCCCTCATCCTGGCCCCCTGGAGTGGCCCCCCACCGGGAAATGCACCCCTTCCTGGCCCCTCATTCCTTGTGTTCCCCGGCAGTTCAATGGGCGAACGCCGCTGACCCCTCGGCTCGCCCCCGGCACGGCAGCGGAGGCGGGTCGAAGTTCCACCGGCCGCGCGGCCGTCCCGCCGATCTGGCCGGGGCAGCGGCATCGCTGCGCTCTGCGCTTTACACCGAGAGGAAACGAGATGACCGCCGCCTACGAGGCCGTGGCCTCTTCGCGCCTGGCGCAGGACCCGCCGATGGACAGTGCCCCTCCCGGCCCTGGGCGGAGGTTCACCGCCGCGGGCGCGGGCATGGCGCTCGACGACCGATGGCACGCCCAAAGTGCTCGTACGGATGCGCGGGCGGCCACCAGAGGCGACGTGATCGGACCGTGCGCGAGCGGACAGACCCGTTACCCGCGCTACTTCAGTCGCGCTGCCGGGCCTTACCTGTGGGATCTGGACGGGCGGCGGTACGTCGACTTCAACCTCGGGTACGGGCCCGTCGTCCTCGGGCACGCCGATGAACGGGTGACCGAGGCGGTGCTCGCTGAACTGCGCAACGGCAACTGCATCGCTCCGCTGTGGAGTCGCCGCCAGAGCGAGCTCACCGACCTGCTGACCTCGGTGGTGCCCGGCGCGGAGATGGCATACCTGCTCAAGACCGGGTCCGACGCGACGAGTACGGCGGTACGGCTGTCCCGGATCTTCACCGGGCGCGACAAGGTGATCCGCTGGGGCTACAACGGCTGGCACGACTGGGCAGCGGGTATCCCCGCGGGCATTCCGCAAGCGACCCGCGTCGACACGCTGCTGTTCGACTACCGCAATCTCAGCACGCTGCGTGATGCGTTCGCCCGTCATCCCGGGCAGGTGGCGTGCGTGCTGATGATGCCGTTCGGCGACGAGACGGCTCCCGAGGGCCACTTGCAGAAGATCCGCGACATCGCGCACGAGCACGGGGCGCTGTTCGTCCTGGACGAGATGCGCTCAGGGTTCCGGCTGGGTCTGTCCGGTGCTCAGGGGCTCCTGGGTGTCCAGGCGGACGTCAGTACGTTCAGCAAGGCCATGGCGAACGGGCATCCGATCTCCGCCGTCGTCGGGCGGGCCGACGTGCTGTCCTGCCTGGCGCGGACACGGATCTCGTCGACGTTCTACGCGGACCCGGCACCGATGGCCGCAGCGCTCGCCACGATCCGGATCTTGCGTGACACCGACGCGTTGGAGCGGATCTGGGAGGTCGGCTCCGCCTTTCAGGACGGCCTGTCGGCGCTCGTCGACCGGCATCGTGTGCCAGCCCGGGTGGTCGGGTACGCGCCGATGCCGTTCTTGCAGTTCACCCACCCCGATCCGATCGTTCGCGAGGGGATGAGCACGGCGTTCGCCGCCGGGGCGGCGCGGCACGGGGTGCTGCTGCATCCGGGCCACCAGTGGTTCCTGTCCGCCGCGCACACCCGCGAGGACATCGAGTTCGCGCTGCACGGCTGCGACCAGGCGCTGGCCGTGCTCACGACGCAAGCCGCCTGATCAACGCCGAAGCCCCTTCCCTTGGGGGTGCGCCCCGGCGCCATCGTCGAGGCGCGAGCCTGCCCGCCGGCGGTTGCCCGGCGGCGACGGCACAGATTCATTCGCAGCTCGCCGACGAGATCGGCCGAAGCACTGAGGAGACCACGAGTGACGACAACCCGGCTGATCGCACCCTCCGACACCGAGCAGGCGACCAGAAAGCGGCTCATGGAGCTGTTCGCCGAGCGGCCGATCCCCGAGGACGCGCTGCTCGACCACCTCGAAGTGTTCATGCGCCCGCAGCGCATCAACGAGATCCTCACACTGGAACAGCTCTATCAGCACATCCTCGGCGTCCACGGGATCATCGTCGAGTTCGGTGTCCGCTGGGGCCGCCACCTGTCCGTGTTCAACGCGCTGCGGGCCCGCCACGAGCCGACCAACATGTACCGGAAGATCGTCGGGTTCGACACCTTCACGGGTTTCCTCGACCCGGCCCCGCAGGACGGCGACTCCGACCGGGTTTTCCCGGGCAGCATGAGCGTCACGCCCGGCTACGAGAGCTACCTGGAACAGGTCCTGCGCCTGCACGAGGCCGAGGCACCGATGGCGCACATCCAGCGGTTCGAGCTGTGCAAGGGCGACGCACCGGAGCAACTGGCCGCCTACCTGGAACGCAACCCGCAGACGATCGTGGCGCTCGCCTACTTCGACATGGACCTGCACGATCCGACGCGCGCGTGCCTGGAGCTGCTGCGCCCACACATGCCCGCGGGCAGTGTCCTGGCCTTCGACGAGCTGACGCATCCGGACTTCCCCGGTGAGACCGTGGCGCTGAAGGGCGCCGTGGACCTCGCCGACCACCGCGTCCAGCGGTTTCCTCAGTCGCCGTACCCCGCGTTCGTGGTGCTGTGATGGGCGCCGTCACGGAGGTCCTGCGGTGGGCTGCCGGTGCGGACGCCATCCCGGAGGACGAGGACTTCGACGACGGTGTGCTGCTCGATCTGGTCGGGCAGCACGCGCTCAGCGGCCGTCTGGAGCGCCGCCTCTCCACTGGGCCGGAATGGCTGCGCCGCAGGCTCGGTGGGCCCGTCGTGGTGATGCATGCCGAAACCCTGGCGCTCGTCGAGGCCCACATGCGTGCGGTCGAGCGCATCGTGGCCGGGCTCGGCGAGCAGCCGCCGCCGGTTCTGGTGAAGGGGATCGCGACCGGGCTGCTCACCGGTGACAAGCACCTGTTGCGGTGTGGGGACATCGACCTGGTCTGTGCCGACGGCGGGCCGCTGATCGAGACGTTGATCCGGCTCGGCTACGAGCGGACCCGGGCCCCGTTTCTCCACGAACTCGGCGAGTACACCCGTGAGGGCGTCGAGATCGACGTACACGCCTACCTGCCGGTACCTGGGTACGGTGCGGTGCGCGACGCGTACCTCACGCCCCCGGAGCACGCGAGGACCTGGTATCAGCCGCGTCGTGCTCCCTCGATGCACGCGATCCGGCACGCCCGGCTGGTGGACGGCGGCACCGTCACGGTGGGCCCGGTGACGGTTCCCGACCCCTGCCTGCTGGCGATCGTGCTGTGCGCCCACGCGTTCCTGAACTTCACCAACATGTGGTCGCTGTCGCATCGCGCCAAGCCCTACGTGAAGCTGGCCGAGCTGGCCGACCTTCACGCGCTGGTCCAGCACCAGGCCTTCGATGTGCAGCGGTTCCTCGCGCTGGTCGCAGACCTGGACGCGTGGGACGCGGTGCGCTGGGCGGGCTGGGCGTCGACCGTGCTCCTGGGGAGGAATCCGCTGCCTGTGGTGGCCGGCATCGGCCCGTTTCCCCGCTGCCTGTGGTGGGACTTCTGGGCGCGGCTTCCGGTCGATGAGGAGTCGCTGCTCCTGCCCGGCTGGTTCGACCTCGCTGCCGTGACCCCCTTGCTCGGGAGCCGGATCGAGCTGGACACCGGCTGCCCGACGCCGTCCTGGACGGTTGAGGTCTGCCGCGACGGTGACCAGGTGACGGTCACGGTCGGTCTGCCGGAACGCACCGATGCGGCGATTGAGCGCGGGCGGGTCGACTTCGGAGCGAGCGGGACGGAGTGGGTTCTGTCCGGTGGGCAGTTGAGCGCTGTCGGCGGCCATGACACGTGTGAGTTGCTCTCCGGACGTCGCGTCCGGCTGCGCTACCGCGTCCCCCGTGCGGGCGGCGAGGTGCTGGTCGGCGTGGCCGAGCAGGACGCCTCTGGAGCGCTGCTGTCGGCCGTGCTGCGTCCCGCCACCTGGCGGTCGGAGGATCCGGTGGGTCGCCGATGATCAGCGCGACTCAGCTTCCCGGATACTCCTGGGACCCGACCGGCCGGGTGGAGGCCGGCGTCCAAGCCCTGATCGGTGAGCGGCTGGCGGCGCTGCCGCCGGACGCCGCCACGTTGGCAGCGCGGCTGCGCGAGGTCACCGGGGACTGCCGCCTTGTCGCGGTCTACCTGCGGCCGGACTCGCCCGATGCCGTCGTCCGGCTGTGTGAACGACTGGCGGCCACCGACAACGCCCACGAGCGCGGCCGGCTGCAACACGAGATCGGGCGGCGCCGGTTCGCCCGCCCCGGCACGGCGGAGGTCAGCCTGACGGGCGACCTGGAGCAGGTGCTGACGGCGGCCGACCACCGCACCCGGGCCTACGTACCTGATCTCGAGCGTCGGGGCATGGTCGGTGCCCTGCTGGACGACTTCGGCGCGGGTTTCTCGGACTTCGTGGAGAGCCAGCACGAGGTGCCCGGGCCGAACGCGCGCCTGCGTCAGGGCATCGTCAAGTCGTGGTGTCTGCCCGACGGCACCCGGGTGATCAGCAAACGTGCCAACCCGGCCAAGCCCGGCCGGTTCGCCCGGGAACAGGTCGCCTACCGCGCCCTCGCCTCCCGACTCGCCGGCGGCATCTCCTTCGGCCGGGCCCGGCGCCTTCAGCTCGCGCCCCTGCTCGCGACCATCCGGGACGGCGCATCCGGCCACGTATACGCCGTCTGGCAGTGGGTTCCCGGTGAGACCGCCGAGTCGATGCTGCTGGCACCGGGCGAGCACACGTCGCTGCTGCGCGACTACCGGGATCTGATGGACGCCCTGCTCAACCGCGGAATCCTCTGGGGCGACCTGAGCCCCCGCAACATCCTCGTGCACGGCCAGGTGCACCATCTCGTCGACTTTGAGAAGACACAGCTCCCGGGCGACGACACCCCCGTTCCACACCAGGATCGGGGCGCCTTCTGCCGCGGGCAGGTCGGAGTCGAGGAACTCGGGGTCCTGTGCCGGGAAACCGAGGTCCGCGCGTGCCTGCATGGCTACCTCGACCCCGACACCTGGGACTGCGACGCGCCCGGCCCGGTGCCGTTCCCGCCGCGCCCGGAGGTGACGGCGGTTCTCGCCGGACGCGGCGTCACCACCCCGAACCTGGGCACCTACAACCGGACCGACCGGCAGATCTGGGAGGTCCGGTCACCGGACCTCGACCCCACCACCGGGCAGCCCCGCTATCCGGGCCTGGTCAACTTCCGCGTCGAGCACTACCTGAGCTGTGCCGGTCGCACGGACGCGGACGACTACGACCGCAAGACCACCGAGATCCTGATCGCAGGGCGCCGGTACGGCTGCTTCGACGACGCGGTCCACGCGATCGCCGACGCAGTGGACGAGGCGGAACGGCAATTCGTCGTCGCCGAGGTCGCCGAGCTCCTTGCCGGCAACGACACCGGGCCCGTCACCGCGCCGCACGCGGCGATCCGCGCGCTGGTGGACCGCATCGACATCCTCGACATCGCCCGGCAGGATCCCGACCGCTTCCGGTCGGCCTGCACGGCCCTGAGAAAGGCAGGCCGATGACCCAACCGCTCTTGCTCGCGTCCGTGTCCGTGCGCACGGATCAGGTCGTCCGCATCGGCCCGCTCACCCTGCGGATCGTCAGCGACGTGCCCGACTTTCCCGCGCTGCACTACTTCAGCCGAGCCGCCCGATTGCCCGACAGCACCGCGCCGGACGTGGAACTGTGGTGCCTGTCGGACGCCGTTCCCGGGCTGCCCGCCGACACCACGGCACGCGCCCGCAGTCTCGCCTCCGGCTACTACGTGACCGACCACTTCGGACCACCGGTGCGCATGTCCAGCTCGGGCAACCGGATCGTGCTCGTGGGCGACCACCTTCAACGGCTGGTCTGGCCGTACGTCGTGAAGTACCTGCTCCTGCGGCACACCGTCACCGCCGGTGGGCTCTTCCTCAAAGCGGCCGCCATCGCCGTCGGCGACGGGGCGACGCTGATCGTCGGCCGCGGTGGCGCCGGCAAGTCAGTCCTGGTCTCCAGGCTGTGCCAAAGCGGCGACGCGACGTTCATCACCAACTCACACGTGATCCTCGCAGGCGGCGCCGTCCAGGGAGTCGCGAGCACCATGCGGATGCGGCCCGGCCCCTGGCTGGACCAGGTCGGCACGGCGAGTGCTGCGGCCCTCGACCCGAGCGAGCGCCTCGTCGACCCGTACGACGCATTCCCCCGCCACGCGGGCGCCGCGGTGCCGCTGCGCGCCGTGTGGATCGCCGACTTCCGTGCCCCTGGCGAACACGACGTGCAACAGCTGACCCCCGACGAGGCGGTGAGCGTCGCCGAACAGTTCGCCTTCGGGCTCGCCGTCTACCGGCTCGAAGAGGACCTGTTGGACCTGTGCGGCGGCGACTACCGCGCCTTCGCCGCGCAGTACGGACGGATGCGCGCGCAGCTGCACGCGGCGGTCAGCAGCTGCCCCACCTACCGCGTGCGCTCGGACGTCCAGCTCGCCGCAAATCGCGACCAGCTTCTGCACCTGCTCTTTGACGGAGGTACATCATGAGGGGCGCCCTCATCGGCTACGGCACCATCGCGACCGGTCACGCCATCGGATACGGCCAGACCGCAGGCATCGACGTGATCGCCGTCGTCGACCCCACCCCGGCACGCGCGGAGGCCGCCCGCAGGGCCGGGCTGCGCGCATACGCGACCTACGCGGAGATGATCGACCACGAGACTCCGGACTTCATCGACATCTGCACGCCGCCCACCAGCCACGCCCACTACATCGAGCTCGGGCTGCGCGACGGTCTGCACGTGCTGTGCGAAAAGCCGGTGCTGATGCCGCACGAGGGTCGCTACGACCGCGTGCTCGGCCAGATCGCGGCCTCGGACAAGGTCTTCTACCCCTGCCACAACTACAAGTTCGCGCCCATCCTGACGACGATGCAACAGGTTGTGCAGAGCCCCGGCTTTGGCAACGTCCTGAGCGCCCGCTTCCGCACCCTGCGCCACGGCCACGCCGTCGGCGTCCCCGAGTGGAACCCGCACTGGCGGCGCGATCCGGTTATCGCCGGCGGTGGGATCCTCCGCGACCACGGCCCGCACAGCGTGTACCTGGCGACCCACCTGACCGGACGCACGCCGCTGGCCGTGTCCTGCCTGATCGGTTCCATGCGCCACGACGGGCACACCGGCACGGAGGACACCGCGAAGCTGATGATCCGGTGCGACGGCGACGTCCAGATCGAACTGGATGTGACCTGGTCGGCCGGCTACCGCAACAGCTACTACTCGATCACCGGCACTGGCGGCTGGGTCACCGTGGAGAACGATGACGTCCAGTACAGCCTGAACGGCCAGCCGCACCGTACGGCCCTGCCGTCCAACTTCGACGACCCGAGGCACAGCGACTGGTTCGCCGCGATGTTCGCCGACTTCCTGATCAAGACACGGCACCCGGAACAGGCGGCATCGCTGCTGGCCGAGACACTGACCACCTCCCTGGTGATCGATGCGGCCTACGCCTCCGCTGCCGACGACGGCCGGTGGGTCGACCTGACGCCGGCGCGGGACCTGCTCATGGGCGCCGGACGATGACGGCGCCGACCGATGACGGCACCGGCCCGGCGACACTCGACGAAATCCGGGACTGGCTCAGCACCCGGCCCGGTGACCGAGCCGTGCTCGCCACCGGCTGCTTCGACCTACTGCACGCGGGACACCTGTCCTTCCTGGAGCAGGCGAGACGACTGGGGGACCTCCTGGTCGTCGGCGTGAACAGCGACCTGTCGGTCCGGGACCTCAAAGGCCCGAGCAGGCCCATTGTCGGCGAACGTGAACGCGCCGCCCTCGTGGGCGCTCTGAGGTGCGTCGACCGGGTGTTCCTCTACGACGAGCCCACCGCCGACCGTCAGATCCGCTTCCTGCGTCCTCAGGTCTTCGCCACCGCGCGCGCAAGCCTCTCCACGTACCCGAGCGAAGTGGCATCCGCCGCCAAGGTCGCGGCACACGTGCACCCGATCGACCGGATTACGCCCTACTCGACGACCACGCTGGTCGACACTTTGCGAGCGTCCCAATGACCGAGACCGTCATCGCCACCGGCAACGCCCCATGGATCCCAGTGCCGCATCTGATGGAGCTGGTTCGCGCGGGCTCCTACCCGCCGGAGCACCTGACCACCGCGGCGTTCGGCCTCGTGTCCGATGCCCGAGGCCACCTGTTGCTGACGCACGTCAACCTGCCCGGCCGCTGCTGGGACGTGCCCGGCGGACACACCGACCCGGGCGAGGACGCCCGGCAGGCCGCGGCGAGGGAGATCGCAGAAGAGACCGGGTTCCTCGTACCGGCCGAAGCACTGACGCTGCTCGGATGGCAGCGCTTCACGCTGCACGAGAGGCCACCCGCCAGCTACCCCTACCCGTTCCCGGTGTCGTACGCGTTGATGTTCACCGCGCGGACCGAACACGCTGGTCCGCCGGCGGTACCACCCCCGGACTCGGAGTGCGGGCCTGCTGGATGGGTCGCCCCTGCGCAGGTCCGGCAGTGGTGCGCGACCTGCACCTGGCTGCCCTTCCTCAATGCGCTGCACGAGGTGTGATGCCACCCGTTTCTGCTGGAGCTCAGGACCCTGAGCATCCCGCGTCGAGTACGAGGAGACACCGATTGAGACAGGTCGCCTCGTAGCTACGCCTTTGGGCCGCTCGGTAGAGACTCTTCGAGCGGCTCGAAGCCCTCAGGAAGCGGGATCCCGAACCGCTGGCACAGGCGGGGCACATCGTGGCGATCAACGTCACGAGCCTCGTATCCCGTGTGCCAGCGCACCGCCCACTCAGCCGACTCGCACCGCACCGCAGTCCCGGCGATCGATCCACGTCCGGCGAGTGCTTCAGCCGGGAAAGCGCCGCCATCCACTACGGATCCGTAGTGCAGCGATCCGTCCGCGAGCCGCTCGTAGAGGTGCAAGTCGACCCGCAGCCGATCGCCGTCGTGCAGGACGAAGTTCCACGGCCGGTCGTTCGGCCACGGGAAGATCCGGTCGACACCAACCTCCGCGAACGCGCGGAACAACGGCTCAAGATGTGCGGCCGGCGCCCATACATCGAGGTCGGAATGTTCTCGCGTCTGCTCCCCGAGCAGCGCATCCACGCCCCACCCGCCGCCAATACACGCATCTACGCCGTGGGCGTCGAGCCGCTCCACAAGCGCGACTACATCCTTGGCTGACATCGAATAGTTGCTCACCGCATCAGGCTAGAGGCTAGCCCGACCTCCCACCTGGCGATTACTACGGCTTCACCGGACCGGCTCCCGGGGAGGGACGCCAAGACCGCCTACGACCGGCACGTACCTGGCCTTCAACGCCTACTCGCCCGACGGGTGATCTCCACGAACAGGCCGTAACGGCTCGTCGACTTCTGGTCCCGGCATGATCATGCCGTCGATGACCTCACGCGCCGTGCGGAGCGCGGCCACGACGCTCCACGGCGTTGCCGCACACACTCCGCTGCTGTCCTCCTCGGCCAACGACGACGAGGAGTCCGCTCCTGCAGATGGCCCCGTCACACAAGCACTCCAGTCCGGTGATGCGGGTCTGGGCACAGCCGACCACCTGACCTCGGAGAAGGAACCGGCCGACAACGCCGAAGACCAGGGGCAGCAGCCCGCCGGTCTCTCGCTCGCCGACGTCCTGGC